>NZ_JBHWIE010000316.1:0-8345 GCF_042732085.1 Actinosynnema sp. NPDC059797 | reverse complement strand
GCGGCCCATCTCCGCCGCGGTCGTCGCGCCGGACGGGAGCGCGGTCGAGGTGGACGGCGAACGCCGTTGGCTCTACCCGGGCGACCTGCCGGGCGTGCTGCACCGGGCGCTGTCGCTGCCGTCCGTCGTCCCGGTCGGGTGGGCGGACGACGATGACCACGTCCCTCGCCTGGTCGTGGACGAGGTCGTCGTCAGCCGTGCGCGGTGGAACGTCGAGCTGGCGACGGCCGGGGTGCGCGGGTTCGAGCACTGGCTGGCGGTCCAGCGGCTGCGGCGGGAGCTCGGCCTGCCCCGGCACGTGTTCGTCCGGCACCCGCGGGAGACGAAACCGGTGCACGTGGACCTGGACGAGCCGATGGCCGTCGAGGACGTCGCCCGGCTGGGACCCGGCAGGTGCGCGGTGACCGAGTGCCTGCCCGCGCCGGACCGGTTGTGGTGGGCGCCGGACGGTCGCCAGGTGTGCGAGCTGCGCCTGCCCTGTCTGATCGACCTGTCCCGGGGGTCGCGATGAGCGGCGGGACCTGGCGTGCGCTCCCCCTGGCCGTGGTGCGCTCCGCCGGGTTCCCCGCCACGCTCGTCGACCGGCTGGCGGACCCGGAGCTGCTCGCCGCGATCGACCGCGCGCGGACGGCGCGGGCCGAGCTCGACGCGCTCGCGGCCGTGTTCGACCGCGCCGCGGCGGAGGGTTCCGCCACCGGGCCGGACCAGGTGCGCGTGGTCCGGACGACGGTCCGGGCCGTGCACCGGCGCCGCGCGCTGCCGGAGCCCGCGTTCCTGCCCGCCGGCCTCGGCACCGGGTCGGACGCGGGGTTCGCCGCGCGGTGGGCGGAGCAGGTCCGAGCGCGGGACGAGGCGGAGGTGGCCGTCGGCGCCGCGTTCCCGACGACGCTCGCCGCGGCCAGGGCACACCTCGCGCGCGAGCTGACCGAGCCGCGGCTGCGGGAGGCGCTCTACCTGCTCACCCCGGAGATCCTCGACAACGCGGTCCGCTCGCTGCTGCGGCGCCCGCCGAAGGGACCGGCGCCGAACCAGAACGAGCGCAAGGTCGTCGCCTTCGCCCAGCGCCTGGCGACGAAGTGCGAGACGAACGCGTTCCTGGGACCGATCGCGTACGCGACGACCGGGGAGCCGGTGGGCGGTCCCGCCGAGCGACGCGGGTTCCTGGCGTTCCGCGTCGCGCAGGAGCTGCTGCGGGCCGCGTCCGCCCGGCTCGACCCGCACCGGCTCACCTGGCGGCGCGGACCCGGCGCGAGCCACCTGCCGGCCGGCTCGTCGGTGCGCTCGGCGGTCGACGCCGCGGTGGCGGGCCGCACCGGCGCCGTGCCGGCCGAGGTGCTGCGCGCCCTGCGGGCCAAGGACGTCATCTGGGCCGACGAGCTGCTCGTCCCCACCTCGGAACCGGACGCCCTGGCGTCCATCGGCCGCGCCGCCCGCGCACTCGGCGACCACGACCTCGCCGCCGTCCACGACCGGCTCCGGGAGTGCGCGTCGACCTTCGCCACCGCCGACGCCGAGGGCAAGGCGAAAGCCGTCGCGGTGGCGGAAGGCGTGCTGGCCGACGTGGGGGTCGACGCCGGCCGAACCGGCCACGGCCGGCTGTACGCGGACCGGTCGGTGCTCTACGAGGACGACCACGAACCGGATCTCGGGATCACGCTGTCACCGGACGGCCTGGACCGCATCGTCCACCGGCTCGCCCCCGTCCTCCACGTCGCCGCCACCGCCGGGCGGCAGGCGTGGGAGACGGCCCGCGAGCGGTTCGCGACCGAGTGGGCGGCCCGGCACGGCGAGGCAGCCGAACTCCCGCTGGCCGAGGTGCTGCGCACGCTGCCGACCTCGTTCGAGGCGCCCCTGTCGGCCACGCCCGCCGCGCGGGCACTGCACGACGAGGTGCTGAGGCAGTGGGACGGCCTGAGCGACCACGTCGTGCTGGACCCGGTCCCGCTGCGCGCCGCCGTCGACTCGACCGGGCGCGGGACCGGCGGCGACGAGCCGTTGCTGATGAGCCCGGACCTGCACTTCGACACCGCGGACCGGAGGGCGGTGGCCGACGGCAGCGCACCGGTGGTGGTCGGCGAGATCCACGCCGGCCTGCAGGCCCTGGGCAACCTGTGCGCGTTCGTCGCGGACCGCGACGCGCTGGCCGAGGCGGTCCGGCGCTGGGTCGGCACCGGACCGGAGCTGGTCCACGTCGCCACCCGGTCGCGGTTCGGCAAGCTCTGCTTCCTGGAGCTGTTGCCGCGGACCCTGGAGCTCAGCGGCCCGGCTGCCGCTGGTCGGGATCGGCTGGGCGTCGACGACCTCGCGGTCCGCGCGGACGGCACCGTGGTGGATCGGCACACCGGCCGCCGGGTGCTGCCGCTGTTCGGTGATCCGGACGCCGCGACCCAGACCCCGATCGGACCGCCGAGCTGCGCGCTGCCCCGGATCACCCTCGGCGCACGCACGCCCCGGCTGTCCATAGGCGACGTGGTGGTGCAGCGGGCCACGTGGACGGTCGAAGCCGCGGAACTCGCCGCGCCGAACGGCTCGGACGGCGTGGAGCGCTACCGGACCGCCGCCCGGGTGCTGCGCGATCACGGCGTGCCCAGGCGGTGCTTCGCCTCGTTCCCGGACGAGCGCAAGCCAGTGTACGTCGACCTGGCCGCACCGCACCTGGTCGACCTGCTGGTGTCCACCGCCAAGGACGGCGCCGTGCGGTTGACCGAGATGCTGCCGGTACCCGACGGGTGGCAGCGCGGCGGAGTCGCGTGCGAACTGAGGTTCTCGGTGACGACCGGAGGAGACCATGGGTAGGACCGTGGACGTCGCGGTGATCGGCGCGGGCGTCGTCGGGCTCTCCGCGGCGTTGGAACTGGCCGGTCGAGGCGCTTCCGTCGTCGTGCTCGACGCCGACGCCGACGGCGGGCGGGGTTCGAGGGCCGCGGCGGGCGTCGCGATCCCGTCCCTGCGGCTGCGCTCGGACCCACTGCTGCGCCGGTTCGCGGACGAGGGCCGGGCCCGGTTGGACGAGGACGTCGCGGCGTTCGAACCGATCCACCCCGGCATCCGGCGCGGTCACGGCGTGCTCCGGCCGGTGCTCGCGGGCGCCGAGGAGGACGCCCTGAGGGCGGTGGCGGCGCAGGACCCCGACTCCCTCGGCACGTGGGCCGACGCCGAGGAGATGGCCGAACTGGAACCGGTGCTGCGCGGCTCGCCGTACGCCGGCGCCTTCGTGTCCGACAACGGGTACGTCGTCGACACCGGGTTGTACCTCGACGCCCTCGCGGCGGGCGCACGCGCGGCGGGGACGACCGTCCGGTTGGGTGTGTCCGTGCTCGGCGTCGACACCCGCACGGGCGGGGTCGACATCGCGACAACCGCGGGCGGCCTGACCGCCGACCGGCTGGTCGTCGCCGCCGGGGCGTGGTCGGCGACCATCCCCGGCATCCCGACGCTGGACGTGTTCCCGCTGCTCGGACAGATGATCGAGCTGCGGCACCCGGCCCACCAGCTGCGCAGGCTGGTGTCGTCCCGCACCTACCTGGCACCATGGCGCGCGGGCGGCATCTGCCTCGGCGCCACGGAGGAGCGGGTCGGGTTCGCCGACGGCCCCACGGCACTGGGCAGCGGGTACCTGCTCTCCCGGTTGGTGCGCAACGTCCCGGCCCTCGCCGCCGCGCGGATCCGGACGTCGTGGACCGGCCTGCGCTCGGCGTCGCCGGACGGCCGTCCACTGGTCGGCTTCGTCGACGGCCACGACCGCCGTGTCGTCGTCGGCACCGGTCACGGCGGTCAAGGGATCCTCACCGGTAGGCACACCGGACGGCTGCTGGCGGACCTGGTCGAGGACCGGGCCGACGCGCTGCCCGTCGAGTTCGCCCCGCACCGCGCCACGCGCCACGACGACGACCCCATCACCGCTCCGGAATCGGAGGACGACCATGGATGAGGAACGAGGACTGCGAATCCTCCTGGTGGCGCACGTGGCCGCGGAGGCCCGATGCCTGGCGGAGTCCGTGCCGTCGGCGCGTGCCGTGGGGGAGACGTGGTTGCTGGACGCCAGCGACGGCGACGAGGTGTCGACCGAGGCGGCTCGGCTCGGAGTGCCCACCAAGAGGGTGACCTGGCGGGACAGCCTGGGCGAGCTGTTCGACGAGGCGGTCCGCTGGGGGTCGGACGGCGCCGGGGCCGTCCTCGTCGTGTACGCCGACGAGGTGTTCGAGGAGGTCGACGGTGACGCCCTCGGCGCCGTGCCCGCGGCCGGGGCGTTCGGTGCCGTGTCCATCCGGCATCGTCTCGACGACGCCGGGTTCTACGACGAGGAGCACGAGACCAGGATGATCGCCTCGGGCGCTCCTGGCGGGTTCACGGGCAGGTTCCCCGTCGCCTACCAGGTCGGCGAGCAGGCGCTCGACCCGGACGCACTCCCGGTCGTGGCCGTGTTGAGCCACCAGCCCGCGAGGTGGCCCGGCCTCTCCGCCCAGCGCATCGCCCGGACCGAGAGCGCGCTCCTGCGGTCGGCGAGCGAGCAGCCGCACTCGCCGGAAGTCGCCTACGCGTTGCTGCACTGCAGCGTCTCCCTGCGGGAGTGGGAGGTGGTCCGCGAACGTGTCGATCGCTACCGGGCGCTGGGCGACGTCGACGTGGAACGCGGTGCGCTGGTCGCGTTCCACGACGCGACGGCGTTGCTGTGCTTGAACAAGCCGTCGGACTCGCTGCGACAGGCCAAGAACGCCGTCCGGGCGGCGCCGCGCTTCGGTGACGCCTGGTTCCTGATCGGCGAGATCAACAGGCTGGGCGGCCGGGCCGAGCAAGCGGTCGTCGCCTACCGCAAGGCTTTCGAGCTGGGCAGGGACGCGAGCCCGGTCGCGGTCGAGGACTTCCGGTTGACGACCTGGCGGCCCGCGGTGGAGTTGGCCGCACTGGCGGAACGTGCCGGGGACGAGTCGGCCGCCCGGCTCTGGGCGGATCGGGCGCGCGAACTGCAGCCGACCGTCGAGTCGTCCACCTGATCGGACCTGCCCGCGTCGTACCCCTGCCCGCACCGTTGGCGACGATTGGTGGAGAGCGCCTGTGAGCCCTGTCGGAATCGGGACCTCTTCGGACGGTGGTCCCGTTGCTCCGGACGGAAGTCCGGTCACGTTGTACCGGGTGCTGCCGACCGGACGTGAGCCGGAGTACATCCACGGTGAGATCGAGCCGGGGGCCGAGGTCCTGGAACTCGGCTGCGGCGCGGGGCGGGTGACGCGAGCTCTGGTGGAGCTCGGCCACCCGGTCGTCGCCGTCGACGAGAGCGAGGAGATGCTGGCGTTCGTGACCGCCGCGACACGGGTTCACGCGACCATCGAGGGCCTCGACCTGAAGCGCCGGTTCCCGGCGGTGGTGCTGATCAGCTACCTGGTGGACACCCCGGTTCCCGGTCAGCGGGATGCCTTCCTGGGGACCTGTCGGCGTCACGTGTCGGACGACGGGGTGGTGATCGTGCAGCGCACGTCGCCGGACTGGGCCGCCTGGTTGCGTGCCGGTCAGTCGTACCAGTGGGGCGACATCACGGTCGAGGTCACGTCGGCCGAGTTCGCCGGCGGTGTGCTGAGCGTGACCCAGGAGTACCGGACCGACACGGCGACGTGGACCCACAGCTGGCGCGACCTGGTCCACACCGACGAGGAGTTCACGGCGCTGGTGCGCGACAGCGGGCTGGTCCTCGACCGGTGGATCGACGACGACCGGGAATGGGCGGTGTTGCGGCCTGCCCCGCACTCCGGTCGCCGGCGATTACCCACCAACCCGGACAGGGCCGCGAACCGGAGCCTATCGGCGGACTCGTAGCGGACCCGACCTGCGAGTTGCCGACGGGTACGGCGTTCTCGTGCCGCAGCACGAAGGCAGACCCGCGTTCAGCGACCGGCGGACCGCGAAGCCCGAGCCGCCGCGACGCGGTCCGCGATGTGGTCGATGACCACGGTGACCGCGCGGCGGTACGGGGTGGCGTCCTGCTGCACCTGGGACAGGAGCATGCCGCCCTGGATCGCGGCCAACAGCGCGACCGCGAGCGCCGAGACGTCCTCGTCGGCTCCGAGGTCGCCGCGCTCGCGCATGCGGGCGAGCCCGGACTCGATCGCCGCCTGCCACGCGGCGAACCCCGCGGCCAGGCCGAGGCGGGCCGAGGGGTCGACGTCCGACAGCTCGCTCGCGAGCGAGCCGATCTCGCACCCCCCGGCGCAGTGCACCGCGTCCAGGCGGACGGCGGCGCCTTCGCACCACTCACGCAGTGCGTCGATGCTGTCGAGGTGGTCGAGCAGGGGCCGCTGCTGTTCGAGCTTCACGGCGTTCTGGTACTCGATCACCGCCGCCGTGAGGCCCTTCTTGTCCCCGAAGTAGTGGTAGATCTGCGAGGCGCTCACCCGGGCACGGCGTTGCACGTCGGGGATGCTCGTGCCGGCGACGCCCTGCTTGAACATCAGCTCGGCGGCGGCGCGCAGGATGCGGTCCCGCGTGCGACGACCGCCCTCGGTGCTCGCCGCCTTGACCCGGGGATCGGCGTCGCGTGTCCGCATGGGGGCGAGCCTACCAAGATTGGAATTGACTTTCCAATCTGGCGATGCCTACGGTTGGAGTGTTCATTCCAAGATCGCTCCGGCGCCCGCGAAAGGCGAAGCTCGTGGACCTCGACCCGCAGATCAAGGCCGTGCTCGACGACTTGGCCGCGACCCCCGCGCCCGCGCCCAACACCCTCACCGTGGCGGAGAACCGCGCCGCCGGTCGCGCGTTCGCCTCGTTCGCCGGTGACGTCATCCCGGTTCGCGAGGTCCGCGACACGACCTTCCGCAACGGCGACCACGACGTCCCGGTCCGCATCTGCACGCCCGAGACGATCCCGACGGGCTCGCCCGCTCCGGTGACGCTGTTCCTCCACGGCGGCGGCTGGGTGTTCGGCGACCTCGACACCCAGGACCACTTCGCCAGGGTCGTCGCGACGCGGTCGAGGACCGTCGTCGTCTCCGTCGACTACCGGCTGGCACCGGAGCACCGGTTCCCGGCGGCCGTCGAAGACGCCTGCGCGGCGCTGCGGTGGGTCGAGCGGAACGCCGGCGCCTTCGGCGGCGACCCGGAGCGCATCGCGCTGTTCGGGGAGAGCGCCGGGGGCAACCTCGCCGCCGTCACCGCGCAGGAAGCGAGGCGGCGCGGTGGACCCACCGTCACCTTCCAAGCCCTCGCCTACCCCGCGACCGACCGCTTCGACGACAGCGCGTCGATGTACGACCACGCCGCCGGCCCCCTGCTGACGCGCCCCTGGCTCGAGTGGTTCTGGGGCGCGTACCTGAACACCCCCGACGAGGGCGCCGACCCCCGCGTCTCCCCGCTGCGCGCGGGAGACCTCACCGGGCTCCCGGCCGCGTTCATCGTCACCGCCGCGCTCGACCCGCTGCGCGACCAGGGCGCCCGGTACGCCGACGCCCTCCGCGAGGCCGGGGTGCCGGTGACGCACCGACCGGTCGAAGGGGTGCCCCACGCGTTCCTGTCCTTCACCCGCGACGTCCGGGTCTCGCGTGAAGTGCTGGACGAGATCGGCGACGCCATCGGCGCGGCCTTCGCCTGACGGCCGGTGGCGCATGACCGACCTGGGGGCGTTCCCGGGCTCGGGAGACCTATTCGGAGAACATGGTGAACGAGCGCATCTTGTCGAAGCGCTTGGCCGCGAGGTCCTCGAAGCTGATCAGGAAGCACCCGTAGTGGACGTCGCTCTGCGTGTAGAACTGGGCCAGTGGCACCCACTCCTGGATCAACCGGTGCTCCTCCGCCTCGATCGGGGAGAGATTCCCCGTCTCCGCGCGGTCGAGGCCCGCTTCGGGCCGGTTCCTGAGGTTCTCGGTCGCCATCTGGTACCACGGGCCGTCGCTGCCGCCGATCTCCATGCAGTGCCCGCCGATGCGGAGCGTGGACATCCGGTCGCCGGGCCCCGGCCAGAGGCGGTCGACGACTTCGCACAGCTGGTCGAAGTGCTTCAGGCCGTTGAACAGCTGCTTCACGTAGTCCGGCTTGAAGTCCAGCTCCAACTCGTCGGTTTCCTCCATCCATTCCGGCAGATCCGCCTCGACCCACGCGGAGAGCTCGTACTCGGGACCGAGGAGCGGCATGCCGTAGATGTCGACCCCTTCGAGCTCGGGCGGCAACGGCGCCACCGCCGTCTCCGCGCCCGCCGGGACGTACAGGACCCGCGCGTACTCCGGCTGCTCGTCAGGGCCGGAAGGCTCCATCAAATCTTCCTCGTACTGCAGGAAAAGCAGCAGTGAGCCGTCCGTCGGCAGGGGGAGCCCTTCGGTCCGCGGGAGGGCCGCGCAGTCGACGGAGGCGATGAACTG
>NZ_JBHWIE010000315.1:0-8422 GCF_042732085.1 Actinosynnema sp. NPDC059797 | reverse complement strand
CCGGAACCGCCTCGGCGCCCCGGTCCAGCAGGTGCAGCGCCCGCGCCCGGTCGACCGCGAGCGAGCGCCGGTCCGCCGCCAGGCCCGCCGCCTCGTCCAGGCACGCCAGCGCCGCGGTCGGGCTGCGGTCCAGCTCCGCGGCGGCGAGCAGGCGCAGGAACTCCACCCGCGCGGGCACCGAGACCCGGTGCGCCAGCAGGCCCCGCAGCAGCGCCGACCGGTCGCCGCCGGTCGACTCCGCCACCACCCGCCGGACGGCCGCGGTCAGCGGCGCGCACACCTCGGGGTGGTCGGCCACCCCGCTGGTGAGCAGGTAACCCACCAGGTCGCGGTCGCGCAGCGGTCGCGCTCCGCGCAGCACCAGCGCCACCCGTTCGGCGGGCGGGGTCGTGTCCAGCACCGCCGCCCGGACCAGCGGCTGCCGGAACGCCGCACCCCGCCCGCGCCGCACCAGGCCCAGCGCGACGAGCCTGCCCAGCGCCGGCTCGACCTCGAAGACCGGCATGCCCGCCACCCGGGCCACCTCGTCGGCACCCGCCTCGCCGGGCAGCACCGCGAGCGCCCGCGCCACCGGCAGGTCGCCGCCGAGGTGCCGCAGCAGCCACGCGGCCACGCTCGCCGGCACCACGTCGGCCACCTCGGGCAGCGGGTCGCCGCACCGCGTCAGCACCGCGAGCACCTCGGCCAGCAGGTACGGGTTGTTCCCGGTCCAGCGCCGCACCGCGGCCCGGACCCCGGCGGGCGCGGCGGGCAGCGACGCGGCGACCACGGCGTCCGCGGTGCCGTCGTCCAGCGCGCCCAGCTCGATCCGCGCGTCGCGCGGCAGGTCCCGGAACAGCTCGCCCGCGGGCACCGGGTCGCCCACCGCGACACCGGGCAGCCTGCACACCAGCAGGCCGATCCGGAGGCCGGGCAGCCGCCGCGCCAGGAACGCCAGGCAGATGGCCGACTCCGGGTCGCACCACTGGAGGTCGTCCACCACCAGCAGCACCGGACCCGACCGGGACTCGTCCAGCACCCGCCGGTGCACCTCGTCCGGGTCGGACGTGCCGCACAGCCGCCGCACGAGCTGTCCCGCCGCGCCCGACTCGAACGGGCTGCCGCCGACGCCGAGCACCCGGAACCCGAGCCGCCGCGCGGCGGCGGCGGCGAACCGGCTCAGCTCCGTCTTGCCGGACCCCGTCTCGCCCTCGACGCCGAGCACCGACCCGCCGCCCCCGGCGACCTCCGCCAACCACCGCGCCACCCCGCGCAGGTGCGCCGCCCGACCGAACCACACATCCCGACGACTACCACCGGCCGCCCGGCGGTCGCCAGGAAAGTAGCGCCGGCGATGTAGGACTCACCGTACGAAGGTCTTGCCCCGCATGAGGAACTCGCCGAGGTAGCCGTCGTGCGGCAGGCCGGGCCGGCGCCAGGTCGTCGCGTACGGGCCGACGTGCACGTTGGCGATGTCGGGCTGCCGCACCAGCCGGTCGACCAGGTCGTCGTCGTCGGTGAAGACGGTCAGCACGAGCGTGTCGCGCAGCGGCTCGACGCCCTGCGACCGGTCCCAGGGCGCGACCCACACGCAGGGGAACCCCAACTCGATCCGGGCCTGCGGCGCGTCCGCCCGCTCCAGCAGGTGGACCGCAGGGGTGAGCACGGCCGAGCCGTCGCCCAGCTCCACCGCCACGCCGTGCCTGCCGAGCAGGCACCGCGCGTCGTCCGCGCGCTCCTTCAGGTACCGCGCCAGCGCACGGGCCTCCTCGACCGGCCGCACGGGCAGCGCAGCGCGCTCGTCCTCCGGTGGCAGCACCGGCAGCTCCGCCAGCCGCGCGGCGATCTCCTCCGCGATCGGCGCCGGGTCGCCCTCCACGAACACGGCCGTGGCGTTGATGCAGCCGGTGCCCGCCTGGCTCGCCACGGACTCCACCACGGTGTCCACGAACGAGGTGCGGTCCGCGTCGGCGGTCAGCAGGACCTTCGACCGGCCCGGCCCCTGGGGCAGCACACCGGTCCCGGAGTAGCGGCTCACCACGTCGTCGCCGCCGAAGGTGATGGCGAGGTCGGCGGCGTTGATGATCGCGTCGGCGGTGCCGTGCTCGCCGGGCAGCAGCACCAGCCGGTCGTCGCCGAGCCCCGCCTGCCGCAGCGCGGACACCAGCCGGTGCGGCGTGACCGGCTCCCGCCGCGACGGCCGCACCGCCACCCGGTAGCCCAGGGCGACCGCGTCCAGCCAGGCGGCGTGCACCTCGGGCGTGTTGGCGGGCGCGTTGACCGCCAGCACGTCGCCCTTGCGCACCCACAGGCCCGAGCCCTTGCTGGTGCTCTCGTCGCGCCAGTCGCCGGCCGCGCCCACCGGCCGGGCCTGGTTCGCGGTGTCCACCGCAGTCGCGGCGTGCGCGCCGAGGTCGGCGGCCGCCGTGCGCACGGTGGAGATCGGCAGGCCGGACACCCGGGCGACGGTGCGGCAGTAGGTCTCCGCGTCGACGCCGTCGACCCTGCCCTCGGCGAACGCCGCGCCCGCCTCGGCCAGCACCGCCCGCAGCCGCTCCGGCGGCAGGGGCTCCGCGCGCCGCAGCGCCGTCACCGCGCGGTGCGCGTACAGCGCCGGGACGAGGCTCAGCTCGGCCACCGGTCGACCGGACACGTCGTCCACCCGCGCGGTCCGGACGGTCCGGTACGGGCCGGACGGCCCCAGCGCGTCCAGGGGGATCAGGGCCGGCACGTCAGTACACCCCTTCGATGACCTCGGCGTCGCCGAACTTCCGCACCGGCGCCACCTCGGACACCGAGTCGCCCGCGAGCCCGAGGCCGTGGGGGTGCCGGACAGCGGTGTCGCGCTCCAGGTTGTTCGGCAGGAACAGGTTCCGCGTGATGTGGTGGGTGATCAGCTGGCCGCGCTCGCCGTGGGGCACGGGCAGCCGCGTCTCCGGGTCGACCACGGAGAAGAACGAGAACGGCGCCGGCGGGTCGAACACGGCGGGCGTCCCGACCGGGGAGCCCGGCCGCTCCGGGATGCCGCAGAAGATCATCGTGGAGCCGAAGATGCCGATCAGGTCGATGCCCGGCAGCACCTCGGTGCGCAGCAGCTCCCGGGTGTCGGTGTCCATCGACGCGCCGCTCCAGGTGATGGTGGAGACCTTGGACCGGATCAGGTCCACCAGGTCTTCCCGGCGGCACATCGCCTCCAGCAGCGGCGGGGTGATGGCCAGCAGCCCGATGTCCTGGCTGCGCAGCACCCACTCGACCTGCTGGATGAGGTGCTCCACGTAGGCCCGCATGTCGTCGGCCTTGCACTTCTTGGCCCACCGGGGGTCCAGGTCGACGGTGAAGAAGGTGCCCCCGAAGTGCTCGGCGGCGTCCCGGGTCAGCCTGCCGACCATGTGCGGTCCGGCGGGCACCACGCCCAGCCAGTTGCGCCCCACCGGCATGCCGTGCTCGGTCAGCCGGTGCCAGTACCAGCGCCACGACGCGTCCCGCACGTCCGGCAGCGAGAAGACCCGCTTGGGTTCGCCCGTCGTGCCGCCGCTCTCCCCCACCAGGGGTCGCTCGGTGATGTGCCCGAGCTTCTCGTAGCCCCGGGGCACGAGGTCCTCCACGGGGATGGCGCGCAGCTCGTCGACCACGTTGTCGAACAGCACCAGGTCGTCGACCGTGCGCACGTCCCGGCGGGGTTCGAACTCCAGCTCCTTGGCCCGGTCCAGCCAGAACCGGGAACCGGTGTCCGGCCCGAAGTGCCACTCCATGGCCTCGCGCACGAGGTCGTCGCCGTCGGGCGGCGTCTCCCACGGCGTGTCGAGCGCTGGGATGGACGAGTTCACCGTCTACCTCCTCGGCCGTACGGGCACCTGATCACGACAATGCGCGCCCCGGCCGACGAAGTCCCTGCGGTACCACCGAAGGGTTCCGCGCGCCGGGGCGGCGACCGGAGGTGCCGGCCGCCGCCCCGGTGTGGTGCGGTGGTCTACGCGGTGGTGATGTGCCAGCTCCGCGCGTCCTCGTACTGGCGGTGCAGGCGGGCGAACGGGCCGTCGGCCGCCAGCAGTTCCCGGGGGCTGCCGGTCTCGACGACCCGGCCCCCGTCCAGGGCCACCACGCGGTCGGCGGCGGCCAGGGTGGTGGGCCGGTGGGCGATCACCACGACGGTCCGCTCGGGGTCGCGGCCCAGGGCGGCGATGGCCTCGCCGATCGCGCCCTCGTTCTCCGGGTCGAGCGCGGAGCCCGCCTCGTCCAGCAGCACGATGCGGGCGCGCTTGAGGAACGCCCGCGCGATCGACACCCGCTGGCGCTCGCCGCCGGACAGCTGCGCGCCGCCCTCGCCGACGCGCGTCCGCCAGCCCTGCGGCAGGCGTGCCACGACCTCGTCCAGCCGGGCCGCGCGGGCCGCCTCCAGCAGCTCCTCGTGGGTGGCGTCCGGGCAGGCGATCCGCACGTTCTCCTCGATGGTCGTGTCGAACAGGTACACGTCCTGGAACACGATCGCGATGTCGTCGAGCAGGGTCGGGTGGTCCAGGTCGCGCACGTCGACCCCGCCGACGCGCACGCTGCCCGAGTCGACGTCGAAGAACCGGGCGATCAGCCTGGTCACCGTGGTCTTGCCCGAGCCGGAGGGCCCCACCAGCGCGGTGGTCGTGCCGGGGCGGCAGACGAACGACGCGCCGGTGAGCGCCATGCCGTCGCCGTAGGAGTAGGACACGTCGGCGAACTCGATCGTGGCGTCCTCGATCCGCCGCACCGGGTTCGGGCTGTGCGGCAGCGCCGGCGTGCGCAGGATGCTCTCCACCCGGGTGACGGAGTTGTCCATGGCGTGCAGCGTGCCCAGCAGTTCGGTGAGCGTGCCCAGGGGTTCGAGGAACCGCACCGCCAGCACCAGCAGCGCGATCGCGTCGGCCGCCGCGAGCGTGCCGCTGAGCAGGAACTGCGCGCCCAGCACCAGCACGGCGACGAAGCCGGCCAGCACCACACCGGTGTAGGTCAGGTCGGGCACCAACGCCCGGCGCAGCCCTCGGCGGTAGCGGTGGCGGTGGTCGTCCAGGGCGGCGCGCATCCGGGCGCTGCCGGTGGTGCCGTGGCCCGCCGCGCGCAGCACGGGCTGCGCCTGGCCCAGCTCGATGGCGCGGCCCGCGATCTCGACCGCGGCCTCCTCCAGGTCGCGGTCCGCCTCGGAGGTGATCCGCCCGGAGCGGCGCAGCGCCAGCAGGGCGACCGGCAGGATGGCCGTGAACAGCAGCGCCAGCCGCCAGTCCACGAAGAACGTGACCACGATGACGGTGCCGGGCACCAGCAGGCCGGTGATGGCGGGCGGGCCGAAGGTGGCCGCCAGGTGGGCGACGTTGCCCGCCGACGTGGTGACCGTGCGGGACAGCCGCGCCTTGTGCTCGCCGGTGAACCAGCCCAGCGGCAGGGTGGCGACGTGCCGCATCAGGTGGTGGCGCAGCTGCTCGGCCAGCCGCATGGTGGCGGCGAACCCGACGGGGGTGGCGATCACCTTCAGCGCGCAGTACACCGCCGCGCCGATCGCGCCGGCGACCAGCCACGGCGTGGCGGCGGCGAAGTCGGGCTCGGGGCGCAGCAACGCGCGCAGGATCGGCACCAGCAGGCCGAGCAGCAGGCCCTGCAGCACCGCGAGCACGACGTGCAGGGTGAGGAGCCGGACCAGCACGCCCGGGTTCGGCCACAGCCGGTAGAAGTGGCGGATCACGGGGTGGGGCCTCCGTTCTGCTGGGCGGCCCACATCCGGGCGTACAGGCCCCCCTTGGCGAGCAGTTCGTCGTGCTTGCCCGATTCGGCCACCCGGCCGCCGTCGAGCACGAGGATCTGGTCGGCGCCGGCGATGGTGTGCAGCCGGTGCGCGATCACCAGCACCGTCTTGCCGGCGACGAGTTCGGACAGCGCGTCCTGGACGGCGGTCTCGCTGTCCGGGTCGAGCGCCGCGGTCGCCTCGTCCAGCACGACGATCCGCGAGCCGGACAGGATGGCCCGCGCGATGGTCAGCCGCTGCCGCTCACCGCCGGACAGCCCGCTGGTGCCGGCGCCGAGCACGGTGTCGTAGCCCATCGGGAGCCGTTCGACGACGTTGTGGACCTGCGCCGCCTTGGCGGCCTGGCGGACCTCGTCGTCGGTGGCGTCGGGCCGGCCGATGCGGATGTTCTCGGTGACCGTGTCGCGCAGGAGCACGACGTCCTGGAACACCAGGGACATCGAGGCCAGCAGCTTCGCGGAGGGGATGTCGCGGACGTCCACGCCGCCGATGCGGATCGCCCCGCCGGTCACGTCGTAGAACCGGGGCAGCAGGCTCGCCAGCGTCGACTTGCCCGCGCCCGAGGGGCCGACCAGGGCGGTGACCGTGCCGGGCGCGCACACCGCGCTCACGTCGCGCAGCGCGTCGGTCACCCCGTCGTAGGAGAACGTCACGCGGTCGAAGACGACGTCGTGCCCCTTCGGCTCACGGGGCGTGACGGGTTCGGGCAGGGACTCGTGGGCGAGCACCGACTCGATCCGCCCGGCCGCCATCCTGGCCTTGCGCAGCCCCTGGGTGCCCTGCACGACCGGCAGGAACGTGGTGGGCAGGCCGACGCCGAGGACGAGGAACGGCAGCAGGTCGGGGAACGCCAGCCAGCCGGCCTGCACGAAGCCGACGCCGACCGCCATCACCACGGCCAGCGAGGTCACCTCCGAGGTCAGCAGCTGGCTGAACGCGGAGCTGTAGCGGGTCTCGTCCACCCACACCTTCAGCGCCGCCGTGTGCTCCGCCACCGCGTCGGCGAAGCGGTCCATGATCCGCCCGCCGACGCCGAAGGTCTTGACCACGGTGATGCCGTCGGCGTACTCGACGCTGGAGGTGCTGATCCGCCCCTCGGCGGCGATCAGCCGGGCCATGTGGGTCGGCAGCGAGCGCATCGCGAGCCGGTAGCTGACCAGGGCGAGCGCCGGGACGGCGACGGTGACCAGCGCCATGCGCCAGTCCACCAGCGCCAGGTAGCCGACGCCGACGACCACGGCGGTCGCGCCGGCCACCAGTTCGCCCAGCGCGTGCGCGATGAGGTGGTGCATCTCCTCCAAGTCGTCGGTCATGGTCTTCTTGACCTCGCCCGAGCCGGACGAGCGGAACCAACCCAGCGGCACCACGCCCAGCTTCCGCACGATCCGCACCCGGATGTCGCGCAGGATCTCCGCGTCGGCGTGGTGCCCGATGTGCGAGGACAGGCCGAGCAGCAGCAGCCGCAGCAGCGCGCCGCCCGCGCCGACGGCGACCCAGCTCCACACCGTGCCGGACACCTCGGCGAGCGAGGGCGCGCCGAGCACGGTGCGGGCGATCTCGGCGATGGCCACGTACGGGGCGAAGCCCGCGGCGGCGGCCACCGCGGACAGCAGGGCGCACGCGATCAGGTGCCGGCGCACGGGGCGCAGGAGGCGGGCCGCCGCACCGAGGCCGACCAGGCGGGGTTCGGCCTCCCGGACGGGCGGCGGCGGTGGTGGTGCGGGAGGTCGTTCGGCCTCGGTGGTGTTCGTCGTCATCAGCACCCCTCGTATCGGGTTCGGACCGAAGGTCATGTGTTGACTGCGAGTCAACAATTACGAAAGTTAGGCTAGCCTAATGGCCGATCAACGTCACGACAGGTGACGAAGACAAGCGGAACTGTGACCACCGAGGTGCGGGGACGGGGTGCCGGAGCCGTGCGATCCCCGGGTGCCGCCGGGCGCCCGGCTCAACCCGGTGAACGGGCGCCCACGCCGCTCGGGGACGTGCGGGGGGCCGCGCGCCGCCGGGCGGTCGCCTCGGTGCGCCCCCGGTCCGCGGACCACCGAACGCACCGTTCGCCCGGCACGAAGACCGGGCGGCCGATCGCCCGACCGAGGAGTGCGCACATGAGTGGAACCGACGCGGTGGGCCTGTCGCGCTCCCGCCGGATGGCCGTCATCGCATCGCTCTACCTGGTGACCGACATCGGGTACTCGTTCCTGTTCCTCACGGTCACCACCATCCTGCTGGAACGCGGCGTCGGCCTGGGCACCGTCGCGCTGCTCAACCTGCTCGGGACGTTCTACTTCGCGCGCTTCCTGGTCAGCCCCGTGGTGGACCGGTTCGGCTGGAGCAGGCACGGGCACTACCGCACCTGGCTGGTGGGCACCCAGGTCCTGCTGGTGCTGGCGCTGGTGGCACTGGCCGGCATCGACCCGGTGGACGACCTCCGGGCGCTGGCGGGGCTCATGGTCGTGGTGCTGGTGGTGTCGCTGTTCCACGACAACGCCATCAACGGCCTGATGGTGCGCATCCTGGTCCCCGCCGACCACGGGCCGGCCAACGGCATCCAGATGGCCGCCGCCAGCCTGTCGGTCGTCATCGGCTCCGGCGGCGCGCTGCTGCTGCACTCCCGGTGCGGGTGGACGACCACGGTGCTGTGCCTGGCCGCCGTGTACCTGGTGCCGCTGGCCC
>NZ_JBHWIE010000314.1:0-8429 GCF_042732085.1 Actinosynnema sp. NPDC059797 | reverse complement strand
GGGGCGTCGGCAACCAGTCCGCGTACTCGGCCGCCAACGCCTACCTCGACGCCCTGGCCCGGCAGCGGCACGACCGCGGCGGCCGCACCGTCTCGGTGGCGTGGGGCCCGTGGGAGGCCGGCATGCTCACCCACGACGAGGAGCTGGCCGACTCGCTGCGCCGCGGCGGCCTGCCGCTGCTGCCGGTGGACGCCGGCCTGGCGACCCTGGACCGGGTCCTCGCCGAGGACGAGCCGTGCCCGGTGGTGGCGAGGGTCGACTGGGCCCGGTTCCACCCCCGGTTCACGTCGCTGAGGCCCAGCCCGCTGCTGGCCGACCTGCCGGACGTGCGCGCGCTGTCGACGGCGGAGTCCCCGAGCCCGGCCACCCGCGGCGCGGCCCTGGTCGAGAAGCTCAGCGCGCTGCCCGAGGAGGACCGGGAACCGGCGGTGCTCGACCTGATCTGCTCGCACGTCGCGGCCGTCCTCGGCCACGACTCCGCGGAGCGGGTCGACCGCAAGCGGGCCTTCAAGGACGTCGGCTTCGACTCGCTGCTCGCCGTCCAGCTGCGCAACCGGCTCAACGCGGCAACCGGGTTGCGGCTGCCGGCGACGCTGGTGTTCGACTACCCGAACCCGACGAGCCTCGCCTCGTTCCTGCGCTCCGAGGTGGCCGGCAGCGTGCCGTCACCGGCGGACGCGGCGCTCGCCGAGTTCGACCGGCTGGAGGCGTCCCTCGCCTCGGTGTCGACCGGGGACGCGGAAGTGCGCGACGTGCTCGTCGGCCGCGCGCGAGAGCTGCTCAGCCGGCTCTCGGGCCCGGCGCCGGCCGCGGACGCCGAGGACGACGTGGCCATGCTGACAGCGGCCTCCGATGACGAGCTGTTCAGCTTCATCAACACGCAGCTCGGCCGCCAGGACCAGTGACCCGCGCACCCGCGGTGACCGTGCTGTCGCGTCGGGGAGAGGTCGAGGAGCAGATGGACAACGAGGACAAACTGCGGCGCTACCTGAAGGTCGTCACGGCGGACCTGGTGCAGGCCCGCAAGCGGTCGGAGGAGCTCGAGCGGCGGGCCGGCGAGCCGATCGCGATCATCGGCATGGCCTGCCGCTACCCGGGCGGCGTGCGCTCACCGGAGGACCTCTGGGAGCTGGCGGTCACCGGGCGGGACGCGATCACCCCGTTCCCGGACGACCGGGGATGGGACCTGGACGCGCTCGCCGACCCCGACCCGGACCCCCTGGGCGCCAGCTCCACCCGGCAGGGCGGCTTCCTGCCCGACGTCGCGGACTTCGACGCCGGGTTCTGGGGCATCTCGCCCCGCGAGGCCATCGCCCTGGACCCGCAGCAGCGACTGCTGCTGGAGACGTCGTGGCAAGCCCTCGAACGGGCCCGGATCGACCCGCACTCGCTGCACGGCAGCGCGACCGGCGTGTTCGTGGGCCCGAGCGTGACGGACTACGCCGCCCTGCTGGCGCGCTACCCGGCCGGGTTCGAAGGGCTCCTGCTCGGCGGCCTGGCCGGAGCCATCATCTCCGGCAGGATCTCCTACCTCCTGGGGCTGGAGGGGCCGGCGGTGACCGTCGACACCGGTTGTTCCTCGTCGCTCACCGCCCTGCACCTCGCGGCGGGGGCGCTGCGCGCCGGTGACTGCTCGCTCGCCCTGGTCGGTGGCGTTTCCGTGCTGGTCACGCCGGGCTCGTTCGTCGAGTTCAGCATCCAGCGCGGACTCGCCCCGGACGGCCGGTGCAAGTCCTTCGGCGACGCCGCGGACGGCACGTCCTGGGCCGAGGGCGTCGGCATGGTCGTGGTCGAGCGGCTGTCCGACGCCCGCCGCCACGGGCACCCGGTCCTGGCGGTGCTGCGCGGCTCGGCGATCAACCAGGACGGCGCGTCGAACGGCCTGACCGCGCCGAGCGGCCCGTCCCAGCAGCGGGTGATCCGGCGTGCGCTGGCCGCGGCCGGGCTCACGTCCGCCGACGTCGACGCCGTCGAGGCGCACGGCACCGGCACGACGCTGGGCGACCCGATCGAGGCGCAGGCGCTGCTGGCCACGTACGGGCGCGACAGGCGGCCCGGTCGCCCGCTGTACCTGGGCTCGCTGAAGTCCAACCTGGGCCACAGCCAGTCCGCCGCCGGGGTGGGCGGTCTGATCAAGACGGTGATGTCGCTGCGGCACGGCGTGCTGGCGCCGACGCTGCACGCCGACCCGCCGTCCACCGAGGTCGACTGGACGGCGGGCGACGTCGAACTCCTGCACGAGTCGCGACCGTGGCCGGAGACGGGGGACCGGCCCCGTCGTGCGGCCGTCTCCGCCTTCGGCATCGGCGGCACCAACGCGCACGCCATCCTCGAGGCGGTGCCCGAGGAGGACGCCGGGCGCGAGGGCGACGGCGTCGCGCACCGCGCGCTCGCGGCCGTGCCCTGGCCGGTCTCCGGTCGCACCGCGGCCGCCCTGCGCGCCCAGGCCGCGCGGCTGGCCGCCTTCCTGGCGGACCGGGCCGAGCCGGCCGACCCCGCCGACGTCGGGTACTCGCTGGCCACCACGCGCGCCGCCCTGGAGCACCGCGGCGTGGTCGTGGCCGCCGACCGGGACGGCCTGCTCGCCGGGCTCGGCGCACTCGCCCGGGGCACACCGGGCACCGGGGTCACGACGGGCGCCACCGTGCGCGGGCGGTTGGCCTTCCTGTTCACCGGGCAGGGGGCGCAGAGGCCGGGCATGGGCCGTGAGCTGTACGCGGAGCACCCCGTCTTCGCCGAGGCGTTCGACGCCGCCTGCGCGCACCTGGACGGTCCGATCGGCCGTTCGCTGCGCGACCTGACGTTCGCCGAGGACGACCCGCGGGGCCTGCTCGACCGCACCGGGTTCGCCCAGCCGGCCCTCTTCGCCGTCGAGACCGCCCTGTTCCGGCTCGTCGAGTCGTGGGGCGTGCGCCCGGACTTCGTCGCGGGGCACTCCATCGGCGAGGTCACCGCCGCGCACGTGGCCGGGGTGCTGTCGCTCGAGGACGCCTGCGCGCTGGTCGCCGCGCGGGCACGGCTCATGCAGGGCATGGCGCCCGGCGGCGCGATGGTCGCGGTGCGCGCGGCCGAGGAAGACGTCCTGCCGATGCTGGACGAGCCGGACCTCGTGTCCGTCGCCGCGGTGAACGGTCCCGCCTCGGTGGTGCTCTCCGGCGACGGGGAGGCGCTCGCCGCACTGGTGGAGAGGCTGGCCGACAAGGGTTTCCGCTCGCGCGAACTGCGGGTGAGCCACGCCTTCCACTCACCGCGGCTCGATCCGATCCTCGCCGACTTCCGGTCGGCCGTCGAGGGCTTGTCGTACGCCGCGCCGCGCATCCCGATCGTGCCGCTCGCGCCGGGCGACGCCGACCGGGGCGAGCGGATGCGCTCGGCGGACTACTGGGTCGCCCAGGCCCGTGCGGAGGTGCGGTTCCAGGACGGTGTCGTGCGCCTGGCCGAGGCCGGCGTCACCACCTTCCTGGAACTCGGGCCGAACGGGGTCCTCACCGCCCTCGGCCGGGACTGCCTGCCGCCGGCCGGTCCGGACGTGCCGGACCGGGTCTTCGTGCCCGCGCTGCGCCGGGGCCGCGCCGAGCCGGCCGCGCTGATGGACGCGGTGGCCGCCCTCTTCGTCCGCGGTGCGCCGGTCGACTGGCGCGCGGTGTACGCGGGCACCGGCGCGGCCCACCTCGACCTGCCCACGTACGCCTTCCAGCGCCGCCGCTACTGGCTGGTCGACCACCTGCCGGCGGGCGCGAGCCTGCTGGCCCACCAGGGCGTCGTCGGCGGGGAGGGCGCCCCGCCGCCGGACGCCGCGCCGGCCGAGGCGATCCCGGAGGCGCCCTCCGTGCGCGGCAGGTTGGCCGATCGCCCGCGCCGGGAATGGGCGGAGGTCCTGCTCGCCGAGGTGCGCGACCAGGTGGCGCAGCTGATGGGCTACGACTCGATCGAGGACGTGGACGCCCAGCGGGGCTTCGCCGAGCTGGGCTTCGACTCGCTGACCGCGGCCTGGATGACCGAGCGGCTGGGCGCCGTCACCGGCCTGGAACTGCCCCCCACCCTGGTGGTCGACCGGCCGACGCCGTACGCGGTCGCCACGTACCTGGCCGATCGCTTCGCCGCGCTGGACGACCTCGGACCACCCCCGGCCGCCCCCGCCACCGCACCGGCGGGTCCATCGCCGGCACCGGCGGGTGCGTCGCCGGCGGGTCCGTCGCCGGCGGGTCCGTCGCCGGCGGGTCCGGCACCGACGAGGCCACCCGTGACCGAACCGCTGCCGGCGCTGTTCGCCCAGGCCTGCGCCCAGGGCCAGGTGCGGGACGGGTTGGACCTGCTGGCCGCCGCCGCCCGGCTGCGCGTGGGCACCGGCTCGCCGCCGACGAGGGAACCGGTCAGCTTCTCCCGGGGGCTCCCGGGCCCGACCCTGGTGTGCATCCCGTCCGTGGTCGCGCCCAGCAACGTCTACCAGTACGCGCGGATGGCCGACGCGCTGCGCGCGACGCACAACGTGGCCGTGCTGCCGTTGACGGGCTACGCCGACCACGAGCCCCTCCACCCGACCCGGGCGGACCTGGTCGCCGCGGTCGCCGAGGCGGTCCGCCGCAGCGTGACCGGGCCGTACGTCCTCGTCGGGTACTCCTCCGGCGGCTGGATCGCGCACGCGGCGGCCGCCCGGCTGGAGGACCTGGGCACCGCGCCGGAGTCGCTCGTGCTGCTGGACAGCCACCCGCCCGGCAGCACGGGCCTGGCCGAGGTCCAGTCCGACCTGCTCGGCGACGCGTACGCCGGGTGGACCGCGGCGCAGCCGCTGCGCGGCGCCGAGCTGACCGCGATGGCACACCACCTGCGGCTGTTCGACGACTGGGCGCCCAGCGAGATCGGCGGCGTGCCGACGCTGCTGCTGCGCGCCGCCGAGCGGATGGGCGGCCGACCCCGCACGGGCGAGCGCTGGCAGGCCCACTGGGGTCCCGACCACGACGCCGCGGACGTGCCCGGCACGCACCTGAGCATGATCGACGAACACGCCGCGAGCACCGCCTCGGCGATCACCGGCTGGCTGGCCCGACGGCCCGGGCACCTCCGCCGCCCATCGACGGATGAGACTTCTGGGGAGCGATGATGACGACACTGTCGGAGACCGTGCTCGGCGGCGGGACGCCCGAGGAGCTGCTGCGGGCGCCGGTCCCCCGGTCCTACCGGGCGGCGCACCTCAGCGCCGAGGACACCGACATCTTCCTCGGCGTGCAGGACAAGGACGTGCGGAAGTCGCTGCGGGTCGGCGACGTGCCCATGCCCGAGCTGGCGCCGGACGAGGTGCTGATCGCGGTGATGGCCAGCGCCGTCAACTACAACACCGTCTGGTCGGCGATGTTCGAGCCGCTGCCGACCTTCAAGTTCCTCAAGCAGTTCGCCCGCCAGGGCGGCTGGGCCGCGCGCCACGACCAGCCCCACCACGTGGTCGGCTCGGACTGCGCCGGCGTGGTCGTGCGGACCGGGTCGGGCGTGCGCCGCTGGAACGTCGGCGACCACGTGGTGGTCAGCCCGATCCAGGTGGACGACCAGGAGCCCGCCACCCACGGCGACGGCATGCTCGGCGAGGAGCAGCGCGCCTGGGGGTTCGAGACCAACTTCGGCGCCCTGGCCGACTACGCGGTGGCCCGCGCCAGCCAGCTGATCCCCAAGCCCGCCCACCTGACCTGGGAGGAGGCCGCGGTCAACCCGCTGTGCGCGGGCACCGCCTACCGCATGCTGGTCGGCCGCAACGGCGCCCGGCTCAAGCAGGGTGACGTGGTGCTGGTCTGGGGCGCGGCCGGCGGCCTCGGCGGCTACGCCGTGCAGTTCGCCAAGAACGGCGGCGCGACCCCGGTCGGCATCGTCAGCTCCCCCGAGAAGGCCGCCGCGGCCCGTGCCCTGGGCTGCGACATCGTCATCGACCGCAACGAGTTCGGGCTGCGCGGCGACCCCTCCGACGACCCGGCCGAGGTGGTGGCCATCGGCAAGCGGCTGGGCTCGCTCATCCGCGAGCGGGCCGGCCGCGACCCGGACATCGTGTTCGAGCACGTCGGCCGGGCCACCTTCGGCGTCTCCCTGTTCGTGGCCGCCCGCGGCGGCGTGGTCGTCACCTGCGGGTCGAGCAGCGGCTACCAGCACGTCTACGACAACCGGTACCTGTGGATGCGGCTCAAGCGGGTCATCGGCAGCCACGCGGCCAACATGCAGGAGCAGTTCGAGTGCGGTGACCTCATCAGCTCCGGCCGGATCAGGTCCACGGTGTCGGCGGTCCACCCGCTCACCGAGATCGGCGAGGCCGCCCGGCTCGTGCAGACCAACGGGCACCTCGGCAAGGTCGCCGTGCTGTGCCAGGCGCCGCGGGCCGGGCTCGGCGTCACCGACCCGGGACGGCGGGCGCGGTTCGGGGCCGACCAGCTCGCCCCGCTGATGAACCTCGCCGGGGCGACCCGGTGAGCACGCGCGCCATCGGGCTGCTGGGCACCGGCTCGTACCTGCCGGAGCGGGTGGTGACCAACGAGGAGGTCGCCGCGATGACGCCGGACGCCACCGCCGAGTGGATCCTGCGCAAGACCGCCATCAGCACCCGCCGCTGGGCCGCCGAGGACGAGGCCACCTCGGACCTCGCCGCCGTCGCCGCCCGGGCCGCCCTGGAGCACGCGGGCCTGTCGGCCGACCGCGTCGACTACCTGATCGTGTCGACGTCCACCGGCGACTTCCCGCAGCCGCCCACCGCCGGCCTCGTGCAGCAGCTGATCGGCGCCGCGAACGCGGCGTGCCTGGACATCAACACCGTCTGCGCCGGCTTCGTCTACGGCCTGGAGCTGGCCCGCGGCCTGGTCGCCACCCACCCCGGCGCCCGGGTGCTGGTCGTGGCGGCCGACCTGTACTCGCGGATCCTGGACTTCGGCGACCGGCGCACCTGCGTGCTGCTCGGCGACGGGGCCGGTGCGGCCGTGGTCGGCGAGGTGGCCGAGGGCCGCGGCATCCTCGGGATCGGCCTGGGCACCCACGGCGCGCACCAGGACCTGATCAAGGTAAACGCCGGCGGCAGCCGGTTCCCCACCTCGGCCCGGACCGTCGCCGACGGCGGCCACTTCTTCACCATGCGGGGCCGCGGCGTGCGGGACTTCGTCTTCGACACCGTGCCGCCGGCCATCGACGAGCTGCTGGCGTCGGTGTCGCTGGACGCCGACCAGGTCGACTTCTTCGTGCCGCACCAGGCCAACGGCGTGCTGCTGGACGAGCTGGTGGTCCGTTGTGGACTGAGCGGGGCGCACACCGCCAAGACCGTGGAGCAGTACGGCAACGTCGGCAGCGCCTCGGTCCCGGTGGCCCTGGACCACGTCGTCAAGTCCGGCCGGGTCCGGCCGGACGACGTGCTCGTGCTGTCGGCCTTCGGCGGCGGCATGTCCATGGGCAACTGCGTGATCCGGTGGTCCGGGGTCGGGGGTGCGCGATGAGCGTGGAGCGCGTCGGTGTCATCGGTTGCGGGGCCATGGGCGGCGGCTTCGCCGAGGTGTGCGCCCTGGCCGGGCTGCCCGTGCGGGTCGTCGTGCGCAGCGCCGACGCCGTGCGCCGGGGCCGGGAGCGGCTGACCGGGTCGCTGGAACGCCTGGTGCGCAAGGGGAGGATCAGCCCCGCGGACCGTGACGAGGCCATCGCCCGGCTCACCTTCTCCGAGCGGCTGGAGGACCTGCGGGACTGCCAGTTCGTCCTGGAGTCCGTCGCCGAGGACCTGGCCGTCAAGCAGCGCCTGTTCGAGCAGCTCGACGCCGTCGTGGCCGAGCCCGGCGCCGTGCTCGCCTCCAACACCTCGTCCATCCCGATCATGAAGCTGGCCATGGTCACCGGCGATCCCGGCCGGGTCGTCGGCGTGCACCTGTTCAACCCGGTCCCGGTCATGGGCCTGGTCGAGGTCACCCCGTCGCTGCGCACCAGCGGGCAGGCCCTGGCCACCACCCGCTCCTTCGTCACCGACGTGCTGGGCAAGGAGGTCGTGCTGTCCACCGACCGCCCCGGGTTCGTGGTCAACTCCCTGCTCATCCCGTACCTGATCTCGGCCGTGCGCATGCTGGAGTCCGGCGTCGCCTCCGCCGCCGACATCGACCGCGCCATGGTCCTCGGCTGCGGCCACCCGCTCGGGCCCCTGGGCCTCGTCGACCTGATCGGCCTGGACATCATCGCCTCGGTCGGCCGGTCGATGTACGAGGAGCTCAAGGACCCCCAGTACGCGCCACCCACCCTGCTGCTGCGCATGATCGAGGGCGGTTTCCTGGGCCGCAAGAGCGGCCGGGGCTTCCACGACTACTCACCCGCCGCCCGGGAAGCCGGCTGACCCCGACCACCGCCGGTCTCGACCACCGACGACCCCGACCGGCACTGACCCCGACCGCAGCGGAGGGCGCCGCGCGCTGGGGCTCCGGGGGCCCCCGCTA
>NZ_JBHWIE010000313.1:0-8437 GCF_042732085.1 Actinosynnema sp. NPDC059797 | reverse complement strand
GCCGGTCGGCGAACGCGTCCCGGTCGCCGGGCGCGCGGGCGGCCTCGTGCCAGGTGCGGCGCGGGCCGGCGGGCAGGGCCTCGGCCAGCGCGGCGTGCGCGGCGTAGCGCAGGGCCAGCGGGACCTCGGTGCGCAGGGTCGAGCGGACCAGCGGTCCGCCGTCGAGCAGCGCGCGGGCCTGCTCGACGGCGGCCAGGTCGAGGTCGGGCATCCGGGCCAGGGTGTCCGCGTCCACCTCGTCGTCCACGACCAGCAGCGCGGTCGCGTAGCGGGCCTGCGGTGACAGGTCGTGGAAGCGCGCGCTGAAGCGGGCGCGCAGCGAGCTGTCCTCGGGCAGCGCGTCGGGCGGGGGCGCGGTGCCGCCGAGCTGCTCGGAGGTGAGCGCGCGGGTCAGCTCGACGAGGGCGAGCGGGTTGCCCAGGGCGAGGTCGGCGACCGCGTCGGCGAGGCCGGGCGGCAGGCCGGGGCGCAGGTCGCGCAGGACGCGGAGGCTGTCGGCGTGGTCGAGCGGGTCGAGCCGGACCCGGGGCAGCCCGGGGGTGTCCCCCTCGGTGGCGATGAGCAGGGCCACGGGTTCGTCGGCGATGTCCCGCGCCAGTTCGGTGAGCCACGTGGTGTCGTCGAGCAGGTGGGCGTCGTCCACGCACAGGAGGACCGCGCGCGAGGCCGACCCGCCGGGAGCGGAACCGCCGGCGCCCGATCCACCGGGAACGGCCCCGTCGAAGCCGCCCATGCGGGCCGCGGCCTCACGCGCGGCGGCGAGCATCGCGCTCTTGCCCGAGCCGGGACCGCCGCGCAGCACCAGTGCCCCACCGCGCCCGGCACGGGCCCTGGTGAGCAGCGCGTCCACCTCGACGCGCTGCCGATGACGTCCGCGCAGCATGCGGCCAGTTTTACGGGCCTGGGCCGTTTCGCGGAAGGGGTCGGGCCGAAGTTATCTACCAGCGTTAGGTTTCGTGGCGGACCGGTGGTTGCACCGATGCGGTGCGGTGACGGACCGGAGCAGGGTCGTCGCTGTCAGCAGTTCCCTGCCTAGCGAGGTGTACACCGACGTGCAACTCCGCAAACTGATCCCGGCGCTCGTGCCGGCCCTGGTCCTGGCCCTGGTCGCGCCCCAGGCGAACGCCGCCGAGACCGAGTACCGCCGCGGCCCGGCGCCGACGAACTCGAGCATCGAGGCCCTGCGCGGTCCGTTCCCCACCTCCGAGACCTCCGTGTCCTCGCTGGTCGTGACGGGCTTCGGCGGCGGCACCATCTACTACCCGACGAGCACCGCCGAGGGCACGTTCGGCGCGGTCGCCATCTCCCCCGGCTTCACCGGCACGCAGTCGAGCATCGACTGGCTCGGCCCGCGCCTGGCCTCGCAGGGCTTCGTGGTGTTCACCATCGACACCATCACCACCCTCGACCAGCCGGACAGCCGGGCGAGCCAGCTGCTGGCGGCGCTGGACTACCTGACCCAGCGCAGCTCGGTGCGCAGCCGGATCGACACCTCCCGGCTGGGCGTCATGGGCCACTCGATGGGCGGCGGCGGCACCCTGCGCGCGGCCGAGCAGCGGCCGGCCCTCCAGGCCGCGATCCCGCTGACCGGGTGGCACACCGACAAGTCGTGGGGCAACGTGCGCGTGCCGACCCTCGTCATCGGCGCCGAGAACGACTCGGTCGCGCCGGTCTCGTCGCACTCCGAGCCGTTCTACTCGTCCCTGCCCTCCACGCTGGACAAGGCGTACCTGGAGCTGAACGGCGCGAGCCACTTCGCGCCGAACACGTCCAACACGACCATCGCCAAGTACAGCATCGCCTGGCTCAAGCGGTTCATCGACAACGACACCCGCTACGAGCAGTTCCTGTGCCCGGCGCCGGGTCGCAGCACGCAGATCGAGGAGTACCGGGACACCTGCCCGCACTCCACCTGATCGCGGCCGGGGCGCCTCTCCCCGCCCCGCCGCGCCACGACCGGAGCCGCGTCACCCGTTCACGGGTGGCGCGGTTTCACCGTGCGCCCCGGCGGTACACCCTCGCGGGGTTGCCGATTGTGCTGCACGAGGGTTTCTCGCTTTCCCGACGGCCCACCTGAACGGTGTTTTCGCAGGAATCGGGTCGCACCTCACCAGGACGAAGTACCCACACAAGGATGATTTTTTGTCCGCACATCGGCGAAACAGGCACGAAGAGGCACGCTGGAGCAGCGTCAACGGCACCATAGGGTGAAAAACCCTAGTCCGAACGTGCCAGCCATTCCACTTTAGTGCGAATAAAACACCACCCTACTCGAAGAATCACCCGTTTTTACCCGTGTCGCTCACCAATTGCACTATCCGTGCGCACAAACCGCTGAAATAACCCCCGGGGGGGTCGCCGCATCGGCCGCTTCCCGTGACGCATTCGGCCTCACTACCGTCAACCCGGCCCAATGAACCAGATCCGATTGGCGGTGTGCCGGGTGTCTGTGACCGATTCGGACGTGGAGGTCGAGCGGCCTCAGCTCAGCCTGAGCAGGGCTGCGGCGCGGAACCTCGCGACGACCACCAAGTCCGTTCCCCAGATGCAGAACATCACCTCGCGGTGGCTGCTCAAGGTGCTGCCGTGGGTGGAGGCGAAGGGCGGCGCCTTCCGGGTCAACCGCAGGCTCAGCTACGCGATCGGCGATGGCCGCCTGACGTTCACCAACATCGGCGCGGACGTCTCGGTCGTCCCGCAGGAGCTGACCGAGCTGCCGCTGCTGCGCGACTACGACGACGTCGAGGCGCTGACCGCCCTGGCCGCCCGCTTCGAGCAGCGGGAGTACCAGCCCGGCGACGTGATCGTGGAGCGCGGCCGGCCCCAGGACACCGTCCACCTCATCGCGCACGGCCGGGTCGACAAGATCGGGCAGGGCGAGTACGGCTCGGAGACCGTGCTCGACGTGCTGGCCGACGGCGACTACTTCGGCGACCAGGTGCTCGCCGGCCCCCAGGGCGAGTGGGACTTCACCGTCAAGGCCGTCACGCCGGTCATCGTGCTGGTCCTGCCCTGGGACGTGTTCGAGCGGCTCAACGGCGAGGCCGGCGGCCTGCGCGCCCACATCCAGCGCGCGTTCGCGGGCTCCGAGGGCCGGACCAACCAGCACGGCGAGGCCGAGATCGAGATCGCCTCGGGCCACGACGGCGAGCCGGACCTGCCCGGCACCTACGTGGACTACGAGCTGGCGCCGCGCGAGCTGGAGCTGAGCGTCGCGCAGACCGTGCTGCGGGTGCACAGCCGCGTCGCCGACCTCTACAACCACCCGATGGACCAGGTCGAGCAGCAGTTGCGGCTCACCATCGAGGCGCTGCGCGAGCGACAAGAGTACGAGATGGTGAACAACCGCGACTTCGGCCTGCTGCACAGCGCCGACCTCAAGCAGCGCATCCACACCCGCAGCGGCCCGCCCACCCCGGACGACATGGACGAGCTGCTGTCCACGGTGTGGAAGGAGCCGACCGCGTTCCTGGCCCACCCGCGCGTGATCGCCGCGTTCGGGCGGGAGTGCAACAAGCGCGGCGTCTACCCGGACACGATCGACTTCAACGGCCACCACGTGCCCGCGTGGCGCGGTGTCCCGGTCCTGCCCTGCAACAAGATCCCGGTCAGCGAGACCCGCACCAGCTCGGTCCTGCTCCTGCGCGCGGGCGAGCAGAACCAGGGCGTCATCGGCCTGCACCAGACCGGCCTCCCCGACGAGTACCAGCCGGGGCTCAACGTGCGGTTCATGGGCATCAGCGAGAAGGCGATCATCTCCTACCTCGTCAGCGCCTACTACTCCACCGCGATCCTCGTCCCGGACGCCGTGGGCGTGCTGGAGCACGTCCAGATCGGCCGCGAAGACTAGTCCCCACGACCAGATCGGACACCTGACGTGACCGTGACCGACCCCGGCCTCACTCCCGAGGAGGCCGAGCACCAGCGGCAGAGCCTCGGCACCGCGGCCGCGAGGAACCTGGCGAGCACGACCAAGTCCACGCCCCAGATGCAGGGCATCTCGCCCCGCTGGCTGCTGCGGAAGCTGCCCTGGGTGACCACCCAGGCGGGCACCTACCGGGTGAACCGCCGCCTCACCTACGCCGTCGGCGACGGCCGGGTGACCTTCATCAGCACCGGCGCCGACGTCCGCGTCATCCCGCAGGAGCTGCGGGAGCTGCCCGTGCTGCGCGACCTGCCCGACGACGACGTGCTCGTTGCGCTGGCCGACCGGTTCGAGCAGCGCGAGTACCAGCCCGGCGACGTGCTGGTCCAGTCCGGCGACCGGGCGCACGAGGTCTACCTCATCGCCCACGGCAAGGTGCAGGAGATCGGCCGCGGCGAGTACGGCGACCAGACCGTGCTCGACACCATGGCCGACGGCGAGCACTTCGGCTCCGAGGCGCTGACCGGCGTCGACGCGTCCTGGCAGCACACCTTCAAGGCGGTCACCCCGGTCATCGCCCTGGTGCTGCGGTGGGAGGCGGTCCAGCAGCTCAACGGCCGCGCCGACGCCCTGCGCGCGCACGTCGAGTCGCTGACCCGCGACGGCGGCAAGCCGCAGAACAAGCACGGCGAGGCGGACATCGAGATCGCCTCGGGCCACGACGGCGAGCCGGACCTGCCGGCGACGTTCGTGGACTACGAGCTGTCGCCGCGGGAGTACGAGCTGGAGGTCGCGCAGACCGTGCTGCGCGTCCACACGCGCGTGGCGGACCTCTACAACCACCCGATGAACCAGACCGAGCAGCAGTTGCGGTTGACCATCGAGGCGCTGCGCGAGCGCCAGGAGTACGAGATGATCAACAACCGGCGCATCGGGCTGCTGCACAACGCCGAGCTGAAGCAGCGCATCCACACCCGGACCGGCCCGCCGACCCCGGACGACCTGGACGAGCTGCTGTCCCGGCGGCGCAAGACCGGGCTCATGCTGGCCCACCCGCGCGCCATCGCGGCGTTCGGGCGGGAGGCGAGCAAGCGGGGCCTGTACCCCGGCACGACCAACGTCGACGGCACGCAGGTGCTCACCTGGCGGGGCGTGCCGCTGTTCCCCTCGAACAAGATCCCGATCAGCGACCGCGGCGCCACCTCGATCCTCGCCATGCGCGTCGGCGAGCAGGACAGCGGCGTGGTCGGCCTGCACCAGCCGGGCATCCCCGACGAGGTGCAGCCGGGCATCAACGCCCGGTTCATGGGCATCAACGAGAAGGCGATCGTGTCCTACCTCGTCAGCGCGTACTACTCGGTGGCCGTGCTGGTGCCGGACGCGTTGGGCGTCCTGGAGAACGTGGAGATCGGCAGGTCCTAGGACCGCCGGTTCGACGGCAGCCGGGCCGGCGCGCCCGGCTGTCGAATCTCCCGCCCGCGTCGCGGGCGCATCCCCCGAACAGGAGCTGTGGCGATGACCGACCTGGACGTGAGCCCCGCGCACCGTTCCGCGCGCGAGGTGCTGAGCTGGAGCCGTGCCGGCGTGGACCCGGCGTTGCGGGCCGCGGTGGAGCGGTTGCCGGAGTCGATGCGGGTGATCGCGGGCTACCACTTCGGGTGGTCGGACGAGCAGGGCAGGCCCACCCGCACCGACGCGGGCAAGGCCATCCGCCCCGCCCTGGCCCTGCTGGGCTCCCGGGCCGTGGGCGGCGGGGTCGAGCAGGCGCTGCCGGCGGCCGTGGCGGTGGAGCTGGTCCACAACTTCTCCCTGCTGCACGACGACGTCATGGACGGCGACACCACCCGGCGGCACCGGCCCACCGCCTGGAGCGTCTTCGGCGTCAACCCGGCCGTCCTGGCCGGCGACTCCCTGCTCACCCTCGCCCTGGACGTGCTCGCGGGCAGCGGCCACCCGGCGGCGCAGCAGGCGATCCGGGTGCTGTCGGCCGCCGTGCAGCAACTGCTGGACGGGCAGAGCGCGGACCTGGCGTTCGAGGAGCGCGGTGACGTGCGGCTGGCCGAGTGCGTGCGCATGGCCGAGTGCAAGACCGGGTCGCTGCTCGGCGCGGCGTGCGCGCTGGGCGCCCTGCTCGGCGGCGGGCGGCCGGACCAGGTGGAGCACCTGCGGTCGTTCGGCGAGCGGATGGGGCTGGCCTTCCAGTTCGTGGACGACCTGCTCGGCATCTGGGGCGACCCGGAGGTGACAGGCAAGCCGGTGTACTCGGACCTGCGCAACCGCAAGAAGTCCCTGCCGGTGGTGGCGGCGCTGACCTCGGACACGCCCGCCGCGCGCGAGCTGGGGGTGCTGTACCACTCGGACCGGCAGCTGTCGGGGGCCGACCTGGCGCGGGCGGCCGACCTCATCGAGGTGTCCGGCGCGCGGGCGTGGAGCCAGGGCCGCGCCGACGACCTGCTGGCGCGGGCCCAGGTCCACCTGCGGGCGGCGGAGCCGGAGGAGTCGGCGGCGCGGGAGCTGGACGCCGTGGCCCGCCTGGCCACGCGCCGCGACCACTGACACCGCGTCCCCCACCCCGCCGAACCACCCGCGCCCACTGGACTAGGAGCCGTGCGCATGGTCCTCCCCGTTGTGCTGCTCGCGTCACCCCGGTCGTTCTGCGCCGGGGTGGAGCGGGCCATCGACATCGTCGACCGCCTGCTCGACCAGCGCGGCGGGCCGATCCACGTGCGCAAGCAGATCGTGCACAACACCCACGTGGTGGCCGAGCTGGAGCAGCGCGGCGCGGTGTTCGTCGACGAGCTGGACGCGGTGCCCGACGGGGCCACCGTGGTCTTCTCGGCCCACGGCGTGTCACCGGCCGTGCGCGAGGACGCCGCCCGCCGGGGCCTGGAGGTGATCGACGCGACCTGCCCGCTGGTGACCAAGGTGCACGCGGAGGCCAAGCGGTTCGTCGCCCGGGGCGACACCGTGGTGCTGATCGGGCACGAGGGCCACGAGGAGGTCGAGGGCACGGTCGGCGAGGCCCCCGAGCGGATCGTGCTGGTGGCGAGCGTCGCGGACGTCGAGGCCCTGGAGGTGCCGGACCCCGAGCGGGTGTCCTACCTGACCCAGACCACGCTGGCGGTCGACGAGACGGCCGAGGTGCTGGACGCGCTGCGGGCGAGGTTCCCCGCGCTGCGCGGCCCCTCGTCCGCCGACATCTGCTACGCCACCACCAACCGGCAGGAGGCCGTGCGGGAGGTCGCGGGCGAGGCCGACCTGGTGCTGGTCGTCGGGTCGGCGAACTCCTCCAACTCGGTGCGCATGGTCGAGGTGGCCCGCCGGATGGGCACGCCCGCGCACCTGGTCGACGGCGTGAGCGACATCCGGCACGAGTGGCTGGAGGGCGTGCGGGTCGTCGGCCTGAGCGCCGGCGCGTCCGCCCCGCCGCGCCTGGTGGACGAGGTGATCGAGGCGCTGGGCGCGTGGGACGTGCAGGTGCGCGAGACCGCGCGCGAGACCATCCAGTTCACCCTGCCGGTGGCGGTGAGGTCGCGATGACGCTCCTGGGCGCCATCTCGGGGCCCGGCGACGTCCGGGCCTTACCGTCCGCCGAGCTGCCGGCGCTGGCGGACGAGATCCGCCGGTTCCTGGTGGACCGGGTGACGCGGGCCGGCGGGCACCTCGGGCCGGGCCTGGGCGTGGTGGAGCTGACCATCGCGATCCACCGGGTCTTCGACTCGCCCCACGACGTGCTGCTGTTCGACACCGGCCACCAGGCCTACGTCCACAAGGTCCTCACCGGCCGCGCCGACGCCTTCGACGGGCTGCGCCGCGCCGGCGGGCTGTCCGGCTACCCCTCCGCCGCCGAATCGCCCCACGACGTCATCGAGAACTCCCACGCCTCCACCGCCCTGTCCTACGCCGACGGGCTCGCCAAGGGCCTGCGGCTGCGCGGCTCGTCCCGGCGCGTGGTGGCCGTCGTCGGCGACGGCGCGCTCACCGGCGGCATGGCGTGGGAGGCGCTGAACAACCTCGCCGCGACCCGGCACCCGGTGGTGGTCGTGCTCAACGACAACGGCCGCTCCTACGCGCCGACCACCGGCGGCCTGGCCGAGCACCTGGCGGAGCTGCGCGTGGGTGAGCGGCCCGCGTTGTTCGAGGCGCTGGGCCTGGCCTACGTCGGCCCGGTCGACGGGCACGACGTGGTCGCGGTGGAGCACGCGCTGGTGGACGCGGCCGAGCTGGGCCGGCCGGTGGTGGTGCACTGCACGACGCGCAAGGGCAAGGGGCACCCGCCCGCCGAGCAGGACCCGGCCGACCGCCTGCACGCGGTGTCGCCGAGCGGCTCGGGCCGCGGACCCACGTGGACCGACGTGTTCGGCGAGGAGATCGCCCGCATCGGCGAGCAGCGGGGCGACGTGGTGTGCCTGACCGCCGCCATGCGGGGCCCCACCGGGCTGGACGCCTTCGCCGCCCGGTTCCCCGACCGCCTGTTCGACGTGGGCATCGCCGAGCAGCACGCGGTCACCTCGGCGGCGGGCCTGGCGCTGGCCGGGATGCACCCGGTGGTCGCCGTCTACTCCACCTTCC
>NZ_JBHWIE010000312.1:0-8477 GCF_042732085.1 Actinosynnema sp. NPDC059797 | reverse complement strand
CTGGTGTACCGGACACCGGCGAACCAGACCACCAGGCCGATGGCGATGACGCCGGCGCCGGCGATGACGAAGACCGTTCCCGGCGAGACCAGTTCGAGCAGCGTGGCCGCGCCCAGGGAGGCCAGGGCGTCGGCCAGGAATATCGGTCCGTACACCGTGCCGAAAACCCTGCCGAGCCATTCCTCTTCGACGTGCTCGCCGATCGTGGTGTCCACGGCGATGTTCTCGAAACCGTTCCCGGCCCCGGCGATGGCGTAGGCGACGAGGACCGCGGGGAGCGCGTCGACGAGGCCCGTGGCCGCGGTGCCGATCCCGGAGCACAGCAGCCCGATGGTCAGCAGCCGCAGACCTGAGAACGACCGGAGCGCGCTCAGGAGGAGCAGCGGCGCGGCGATCATGGCCACACCGAAGACGCTCAGGGTCAGCCCGAGCGCCGACGCGGGCTGACCCAGGTCGTCGCGGAGGCGGAAGACCAGGGCCACGTTGTCCATGGCGGAGAACGCGACGCTCAGGAACAGGCCGATCGCGACGATCCGGACGACCCGGTGCCGCCAGATGTAGCGCACGCCCTCACGCGCCTCACCACCGAGCCCGCTGAGCCCGGCGAACACCCGCCCCGTGCCGCGCTCGCCCGTCCGGCGTGCCGCCCTGGCCGGGAGCGCCACGAGCAACAGCGCCGAGATCAGGTAGGTGGCGGCGTCCAGGGCGAACACCGCGGTCGGCCCGAAAGCCTGGAACAGCACCGCGCCCAGCACCGGACCGGCCGCGAAGGCGACGTTGTGCGATACGCCGAGGGCGGCGTTCGCCGGGCCGAGCGAGGCTCGCGGGACCAGCCGGGGCACCATGCTCTTGCTCGCGGGCAGGAAGAACGTGCTCAGCACCGCGGTGACGGCGATGAGCGGGATCAGGACCGGTGCCGGCGGCAGTGCGACGGCGATCACCGCGATCGTCACCATCCGCAGCAGGTCGCAGACGATCATCACCCGGCGCGGGTCGAAGCGGTCCGCGACCGCACCCGCGATCGGCCCGAGGGCCTGGGGGAGCGCGCGGGCCGCGAGCGCGGCGCCGAGGTACAGCGGTGAGGCCGAGCGCTCGTACAGCAGCAGGGTCAGCGCGGTCAGCGTGATGAAGTCGCCGAAGTAGGACGTGCTGCGCGCCAGCCACAGCGCCGCGAACGGTCGGTTCCTGATCAGCGCGGCACGGTGCGGCTTGTCGGTCTCGGTCACGGCAAGCCCCGGAACACCAGGGACGGGGTCGTGGACTCGTTGGCGCCGGGCAGGCGGACCGGGTCGTGCCCGGTCCCGATCAGCTGTCGCCAGTAGCGGAGCACGTCGCAGCGGAACTCGAACGGCGCGACCCGACTGATCCGCTTGCCACCCCGCACCACCCATCCCGCGGCGATCAGCTCGATCTGGCCGGTCCGCGGCATCGGGTTCATGGTGTCCAGCCGGCAGGACAACTCGACGTGGTCGTCGGGCACGTGGCCGCGGTCCGCGGCGACGCGGAACCGGATCGGTGTCGGCTCCGGCATCCCGGGGATCCCCATCCGCAGACCCCGGCCGTTGCGCGGCACGTCGAGGGCGGACGCCGTGCGGGCGCTGTGCAGGAACCCGACCAGCCGGCCGTCGCGCACCAGGTCCACCGGCAGGACCGGATGGCCCTCGTTGTCCGCGACGGGCAGGTGCTCACCCTCGGCGGAGCCGGGGTCGTCGGCCGACAGGCACGACGGGAACAGCCGCTTGCCCACCGCCCGCGCCAGCCCCGGGGTGTCGACCGCGGTCGAGCCGGTCAGCAGCCAGCCGAGCCCGGCGACCAGCGGACCGGCGACGGCGGGGCGGAACACCACCGGGAGGTCGGCAGGCGGCGGCGCCCCCGGTCCGGCGAGCGCGTCGAGCGCGTCCGCGTACCGCTCCACCATGGCCGAGATGTCCAGCGCGGGACCGATGGCCGCCTGACCGCAGGCGTCGGTGATCGGCCCGTGCGGTGTCTCGCACCGGACCTGCACCCGTTCGGTCGGCATGTACTGCACGGCCTCGCCGCCGCTGCGCGTGGTGATCCCCATCAGGGTGTAGAAGTGGTGCGCGACGACCGCTTGCACCTTGCCGCCGCGGTCGCGCACCGCGGTCGCCGTGCGTTCGGCCAGCCGTTCGACGTCCGACATGGACAGCGGACCGCAGTCGGGGCCCCGTTGGTCCGGCGTCAACCGGACCGCGTGCGGCAGCGCGGTCGGCCTTCCCGAGGTGTTCAACGCGTGGTCGGTCTCCACCATCAGGTCGACCAGGTCGTCGAGCCCCGACACGGAACGCCCGCGCCCGGCCGCGCGCCCGTCGCGCCACAACCGGCAGCCGTAGGCCAGCACCCGGCCCTGCACGCTGACGAACTGTGGCGTCCGCGGTTCGAGGGTGGTGGTCGCCTCGGTCGAGTCGTGCACGTACAGCTCGACCTCGTCGGCGTCGGGCGCCCGGTCGTACGCGTCGTGCGCGGTCGTGACCGAGTCCCAGGTCGGCATCGCCGGAGACGTCACTGCGTTCATCGGTCGCCGTTCTCCCCGGTGAAGTGGGTGCTGGCCGAGCTGAGCCCGTCCACCAACACGTGTGGCTGCTCGAAGCCGGTGATGAGCGGACCCTGGTTGAGCTTCCCGCAGCCGCCACCGCCGATCCACGCCACCCCCCTGTCGCCGATCGCGCGGATGTTGCCGAGGGTGCTGACGATGTCGCCGGTGATCTCGACGTCCCGCAACCGCGCCACCGGCTTCCCGTCCTCCAGCAGCAGGGCGCTCGGTGCGAAGAACGAGAACCCGCCGCCGTCGACGAACACGTACCGGACGCGGAACCGGTGGACCAGGACGGCCTCGCCGGCCGTGCCCAACACCTCGTCGTCGGTGTGCCGACCGGGCAGCACGCGCGTGTGGCACTGTCGCGGCAGGGCCGGGTAGAGGTACGACATCCGGCGGCCGTGGCCGTTGGGGCGCTCGCCCATCGCGGCGGCGGTGGCGCGGCTGTGCAGCGGATCGGCGACCACGCCGTCGCGGATCAGCGCCACCGCCTCGGCCGGGGTGCCCTCGTCGTCGACCCTGTACCCGAACACCGCCTCCTCCGAGCACGGGTCGTCTAGCACGGTCAGCCACTCGGGCCCGACCCGTTGGCCGCGGAGCGCGGCGAGCTGCGACGTGCCGCTGGCGATGACGTCCGCCTCCAGCGGGTGTCCGCACAGCTCGTGGAAGAACATGCCGCCCGTGCCGGGGCCGAGCACGACCGGGCGCTGCGCGAGCGGCAGCGATCGTTCGGGCAGGTCCCTGGCCACGTCGAGATCCGTTCGCAGCTGCCGCAACAGCTCGCCGGCCAGCGCCGGGAGGTCGTCGAGGTCCGCCACCGCCGAGTCGCGACGCGCGTGGACGTCGGGCCGGCCGTCGGCGCGGCGCCCGTCGCGTGCCTCCAGGTTGACGGTGTAGAAGCGCCGGGTGTCGGCCAGCAACGCCTCCGCCGGTCCGGCGAGGACGTCCTGTTCGTAGGAGCGCAGGCTGACCACCAGCTCCACGCCCTTGGCGAGGCCCGCGGCGCCGGCGAGCCCGGCCGCGAGCTCCGTCAGCGCGGTCTCGGCCGAAACCGCGGTCGGCCACGGCATGAGCAGCTCGTCGAGTGCCGACCGGGTGGCCGCGTCGATCCTGACGTCATCGGGCGCGACGGTGTCGTAGTGGTGGCGGGACCCGTTGCCGGAGTACTCGGTGCGGCCGATGCCCTGGTAGCGCTCGGCGCGGGCCTCGGTGCCGCCGTGCTGGTGCAGCACGTGGACCGCCTCCCGGCGCTCGGCGAAGTAGGTGTTGATCACGGCGCGTCCACCAGGGCTTCGGCCCTCACCGTTCCCGCGTGGCGGCGCAGCTCGGCGACGATCCGCTCGAACCGCGCGGTGAACCTGTCGTCGGCCAGCGCGGCGGTCCGGGCGAAGTCCTCGTCGGTGGCGACCACCACGGTGGGCACGGTCACCGCCCGCATCGCCCGGCAGGCGTGGTCCAGAGCGGTGATCGTCTGCATACCGGCCCCCTGGCCCGAGCTGGCGGTCATCAGCGCGACCGACTTGCCGGACAGCCACGGCGGGTCGTCCGAGGCGAGCAGTTGGAGGTAGTCGATGGCGTTCTTCAGCGCCCCGGAGACGGTTCCGTGGTAGGTGGGGGACGCGAACACGATCGCGTCGGCCGCGCGGACCTCGGACAGCAGGAGGGCGGCCGAGGCGGGTGGACCGGCCTCGGCCGTGGGCTCGAACAGCGGGAGCCGGTGCTTGTTCAGGTCGTACAGCCGCGGTCGCATGCCGTGGTCGCGGCAGTGGCGCAGCGCGGTACGCAGGAGTGCCGCAGTTCGGGATCGCGCGCCGAGGCTCCCCCCGATCCCCAGTACGGTCAGCTCTCCGGGCACGCGGCCTCCTCGTTCGATCGAGCACGCGAATCGCGCCTCGCACAGGGCGCTGAGATCGTGGTGGGACACCGACCGGCGATCTGGTGCGGACTTCCCCCGTGATTCGATATCGATCATCGCTCGCGCGAAGAGACCCCCGTCGTTCCCAATTCGAACGTAGCGCCCGGCCGATCGACGTGTCAACGCAATGTCACCGATTACCACATTCGAGTGAAAGCGACTGGTCGAGTGGTAGGCGGTTGCCGGCCCCGGGAGGGGCTGGTAGCGTTGCGGTGTCCCGAAGCTTGGGAGATCACGACGAACGCTTCAGTAGCTCATCTATTGCCGTGGGGGGACAAGATGGCTGAGGACAAGATCGTCGCAGAAGAGGTCGTGGACGAGCTGGACGTGCTCGACGACCTCGACGACATCGAATTCACTCTCGACGAGATCGAGAACAAGATCGCCCCGCTGGCGCTCGCCTAGGGCGTAATCGCGGCACGTACATCGGCGTTCCGGGTGGCGCGGGTCCTGGCTGCCGTTCGAACGCCTGATCATCGTGCACTCCTGCTGTCGCGGACGTCATCGGGTCGCGTGGCCCGATGACGGCTGCGATAATGGCGTTGCGCTCCTTTGTTTTCGCATAAACAGGGAGAGGGCTGTCTTGACCGAGATCATTTCCGTTTCGGTCGCCCACGGGTTCCCCGTCGCATTCGACGGAATTCGATCTATCCTGGGCGTCCTCGACGCACGAACGGCTTCCGTCCGCGCTCGGCTCGCGGAGGCGCCCATTGAGGCGAGCAATGCCGTTCCGGCGTGGTTCGATCGCATTCCGGCGCCCATGTCCGAAATAGCGCTCAGCCCGTCGGAGCGGCGCCTGCACCCGGAGTCGGAGCAGTTGTTCCGGATCCTCGACACCTCGACGGCCGCCATCGGCGGCGTCCTGGTCGAGGAGGACTTCCGGCTCGACGTGCACGATGTCGGCGCCTGCGATCCGGCGACGCTCCGAGGTCTCGTCCGCCTCGCCGAGCGCCTGGCTTGGGCCGGCGCGCCGGACCGCCTCCGGCTGTCCGGTCACGACGCGCGGAGCGCGATGGGCGCCCGGCTCGCCGCGCTCGGCCACCCGTCCCCCGAGCCCGTCCGGTTCGCGGAGCGGATCGGGACGGGGCGCGTGCCGGACGGCCCCGCCCCGGAGCGGGGACCGGCCGGCCACGGCTCACCGGAGGCGGAACTCCTCGCGACGGTGTTCGACGCCGGGGCGGGAGCGGTCGACCGCATCGCCCACGCGGTCGAGTCCATCCGCCGGGCCTTCTTCCGCTGCGACTACGAGGTGATGCTGCTCGCCGCGCTGACCGGCGCGGAGCTGTGCGCCCCCGGTCTGCGTGTCGACGGCGCCGACATCGACACCGCCCTGACCGCGGCGGGCATCCGGTCCCGGTTCGCCGACGCCGTGGAGTTCGAGGTCGGGTTGCTGCGCGGCAGCGTCGACGTGCGGGCCTTCTTCACCAAGACCGTGGGCATGGTGCACAGCTTCCGCGGCCTGCACGCCGAGGCGCTCGACCGGTTCCTGGCGATCGCGCACGACGAGTCGGTGTCGCACGAGCTGCGTGCGCAGGCCTCCGTGTACGCCGCGCTGACCAGGGTCAAGATGATGCGGGATCCCCGCGCCGGCATCGCGCAGGCCGACGAGGGGCTGGCACTGCTCGACGCGGCCGGGGCGGACGGCGACCAGGCCCGTCGTGAGCGGGGTTGGCTGCTCAACGTGCGCGCGCTGGGCGCCTTCACCGAAGGCCGCATCCGCGACGCGCTCGGCGACGAGATGTCCGCGCTCGCCTGCGTCAACGACGGACGGGACTCCAGCTCCGTGCACCTCAAGATCAACCTGATCTCGAACCTGAGCGTCCTGCAGGAGCGGACGGGTCGCTACGACGGCGCGCTGGCCACCTGGCTGAAGTACCTGACCGTCGGCGACGCCTGGGGACCGATGTTCACCAAGCACCACGCGTACCGCCGAGGCGGTCTGGAGCTGGCGGCCGGACGGCCGGACGCCGCGACCGCCGCCTACGAGGACGCGTACACGGCGGCGGCGAGCCTCGACGACCGGTTCCACCGCGCCGTCATCGCGCTCGAACTCGGCACCCTGCACCTGGAGACGGACCGATCGGCGGCGCTGGACTGGTTCGACACCGCGATCGACGCCTACGCCGAGCTCGCCGATCCCCACGGCCAGGCCCTGGCGCTGACGGGCCGGGCGCTGGCCACCGCGCGCGCTCCCGGGCCCGAGGTCGCCGCGATGGCCGCCGGATCGATCACCTACCCGGACGAGGCCGCGGCGCTGGCCGCCCGGGTGCGCACCGGTGACGTCGAAGGGCTCGCGAAGGCCCTGCCCCGGCCGCGGACCAAGCTGAACCGTCCGTTCGACCACGTCAACCTCGGATGAACAGCGGCGGGTGGTCGGTGCACGACCACGTCTTGCTGCGCCGCGCCGGCTTCCCGTTCGCGCTGGTCGAGCCGAAACCCGGCACCGTCGACGCGGCCGCCGCGGACAGGGCCGAGCACCTGGTCGACGCCTGGCGACAGCTCGAACGCGCCGCCGGGCGGCTGTTGCGGGACGAGATCCACCGCGAGGTCGACCGGACCCGTGCGGCAGGCCGGGACCGCACCAGGCTGCGCCGGCTGTCGACCCTGCGCACGGACCTCGGTCACCGGCGCTGGCCGCGGGCCGCGCGGAGCGCGCGGGCACTCGTCGGGGACGACGGCGATTTCGGCCGGGCGGCCGCGGACTACGTGCAGCGGCACGAGGCGGTGCGGCGCGCCGAGACCGACCTGCTGGCCGACCAGTCCGACGTGCTGGCGAGCGAACGGGAGCGCATCCTCGCCGCGCTCGAACGGCCCGACGTGCGGGACGCCCTGGTCCAGCTCTCACCGTCGTTCGCCGAACAGGCCCGACGGGTCGCCGAACGCGGCCGGGACGGCCCGCCGCGCGCTCGCGACCGCAGGTTCACCCGGACCGCCTACCTCTTCCTGCAACGCCTCGCGGCCAAGAACGAGACCACCGGGTTCTTCGGCCCGCTCACGCACGGCGTCGTCGAGGGGGACCGGACCGGGATCGGGTTCGGCCCCGAGACCGCGACCGGCCACCGGCGCCGGCGCGCGTTCCTCTCCTTCTGGGCGGTCGCCGAACTCGCCCGGTCCATCGCGGCCGATCCCGTGTTCGCCGAGCACCTCCTCGTGCGGCGGTCTCCGCTGATCGGTCTCGCCGACGCCGGCATCGTGTTGCCCGACGGACGCGTCGTCGACCTGGACACCGCGGACATCGCGATCCTCGACGGCCTTTCGGCCCCCACCACCGTCGCCGCCCTCGTGGGCTCGCTCGGCGCCGTCGGATCGGCGCCGGTCGTGCGACGCCGCCTCGACCGCCTGGTCAGAGCGGGCGTCCTGCTGGCCGACCTCGAACCCTCCTCGACGCGGCCCCAGCCGCTCACCGAGTTGCGGGCCCGGATCCGCACCGTCGACGGCGGGGACACCTGGCGCGCCGCACTGCGGGACGTGGCCGACCGCGTTCGCGACTACGGCGACGCCACCTCCGCCGAGACCCGCCTGGACGCACTGGGCGCTGTCGAACGACGCTTCGAGGAGCTGACCTCGAGGCCGGCCAGGCGCGACGGCGGGCGGATGTACGCCGACCGCCTCGTCGTCTTCGAGGAGTGCGAGGGAGACGCGCCGGTCAGCGTCGGCGGCGACGTCGTCCGGCGCTGGAGCGACCAGCTCGGCCCCTACCTCGACCTCTGCGCGGCCTACGGGGAGCTGCGTTGGCGCGGCCTGCGCACCCTCGTCACCGAACTGGTGACCGAGCCCTGCGGGTTCCTGTCGTTCGCCGAGCGGCTGGCCGCGGCGATCGAGGCCGGCGGCCTGAACCGCCACCGGGAAGCCGAACGCCCGTTGCTGGACGCCTACACGGCCGTGGTCGAGCGCGCGGAACAGGACGGCGTGGCCCTGCTGCGGCCCGAGGACCTCGCCGAACTCGTGGACGCGTCCGGCGCGGCGCGAACCCGTCCGCGATTCGTGTCACCGGACCTGATGCCGGCC
>NZ_JBHWIE010000311.1:0-8508 GCF_042732085.1 Actinosynnema sp. NPDC059797 | reverse complement strand
CGCCCGCACCGATCGTCGTGCGCGGGGGCGGCGCGTCCCAGTGCCACTGCGCCGCCTCTCGCGGTGCACCACTTCGCCGCTAGCCTGCGACGCATGCCCACCTTCGAGGAGATCACCCGGCACCACGACCCGGACCCGTCCGAGGACCCCTGGGTCACCGGACCGCCTCGGCCGGAGACGATCGTGATCGCCCCGTACGACCCCGAGTGGCCGCGCCGCTACCGGGCCTTGGCGGCGGGGATCCGCGACGCGCTCGGCGACGCGGTACTGGACGTCGAGCACGTCGGGTCGACGTCCGTCGAGGGGCTGGCCGCCAAGGACGTCGTCGACATCGACCTGACGGTCGCCGACCCCCGGGACGAGGACGCGTACGTCCCCGCGCTCGAACGCCTGGGCTACGTCCTCGTGGTCCGGGAACCGTCGTTCCACGAGCACCGGTGCCTGCGGCTCGCCGAGCCCCGGGCCAACCTGCACGTGTTCGGACCGGATTGCCCGGAGGTCATCAGGCACCGCATGTTCCGCGACTGGCTGCGCGCGCACCCCGAGGACCGCGCGCTCTACGAAGGGGCGAAGCGGGCGGCGATCCCGGGTGGCGGGCACGTCATGGACTACAACGCGCGCAAGCAGGACGTGATCCGCGAGATCTACGGCCGGCTCTTCCGCGCGGCGGGGATGCTGTAGGACCGGCGGGTGAGCCGGGGCGGTCCGTCCCGGTCACCGCGCCCCGGTCACCGCAGCCTGCCCGCGCCCCGCGAGTAGTACCGCTCCACGTAGTGCTGCCCGATGCTGAGCAGGCTGGTGACCACGACGTACCAGAGCGTCGCGACCAGCAGCAGCGGGATGACCAGGTAGTTGCGGTTGTAGATCAGCTGCACCGAGTGCAGCAGGTCCTGCACGGCCAGCACGCTGACGATCGAGGTGCCCTTCAGCGTGCCGATGAGCAGGTTGCCCGCGCCCGGCACGATCGACCGCATCGCCTGCGGCAGCACGATCCGGCGCAGGATGCGCCCGCGCCCCATGCCCAGCGCCAACCCGGCCTCCACCTGCCCGGCCTCCACCGACACGATCCCGCCGCGCACGACCTCCGCCGCGTACGCGGCCTCGTGCAGCACCAACCCGATGATCACCGCCGTCATCGGCCCGATCACCGCGGTGGAGCCGGACAGCGCCGGGTAGAGCGCGCCGATGTTGAACCAGAACAGCAGTTGCACCAGCAGCGGCACCGAGCGGAACAGCCAGACGTAGCCCCACCCGACGCCGACCAGCACCGGGTTGCCCGACAGCCGCATCACCGCGAGCAGCCCGCCGAGCAGGAAGCCCAGCACGAGCGTCAACGCGGTCAGCCACAGCGTGAGCCCCAGGCCGCGCAGCACGGCCCCCGCGGTGAAGTACTGGGCGACGACCGGCCACTGGAACTGCTCGTTGGTGATCGCGGACCACAGCAGCAGGCCCAGCGCCACCAGCACGAGCCCCGCGGAGAACCACCGCCAGGGCCGGCGCAGCGGCACCACCCGCGGCGCGGGCGCGGTCTTCGACGACGGGACGACGGTGGGGGCGCTCATCGGCTCGCTCCAGGGCACGGGAGGACAGCGGGAGGTGTGCCGCGTCCCTCAACGCCGCGCGCCGATCGTCGTGCCGCTCCGCCCGCCGGGTCAAGGGATTCCGCGATCTGGACGCCCGCCGCCCGCCGTTGACGGGCGCGTGCCGGCGCTGCTGGACTCGGTGCGTGGAAACCGTGCGGCTGGTCACCCGCGACCACATCGACCTCGGTCGGGTGTGGTCGGCGTCCTGTCACGCCTGAACCGCACCGCACGCCCGCGCGTCCACCGCCCGCGCCTCCCTCAGCGCCCGCCGACGCGCGGCTCCCACCCACTCCACGACGGAAGGTTCGACCGTGCCTGTTGAGTTCCTGGGGATCGGCGGCACCAACGACGGGTCCGAGACGCACGCGCGCAGCGGCCCGTCCTTCGACAAGGACTACACGCTGCGGTTGGCCCGCGCGCACGAGGACCACGGCTGGGACCGGGTGCTGTTCGCCTACGGCTCGGGCTCGCCCGACCCGGCGCAGGTCGCCGCGTTCGTCGCGACCAGGCTGGAGCGGTTGCAGGTGCTGCTGGCGCACCGGCCCAACGTCTCCTACCCGACCTTCGCGGCCAAGACCTTCGCCACGCTCGACCACATCAGCGGCGGCAGGCTGACCGTGCACTTCATCACCGGCGGCACCGACCACGAGCAGCGGCGCGAGGGCGACTACCTCACCAAGGACGAGCGCTACTCGCGCACCGCCGAGTACATCCGGGTGGTGAAGCGGGCCTGGACCTCGCGTGAGCCGTTCGACCACGAGGGCGAGCACTACCGGTTCGCGGACTTCGTCAGCGACGTGTTCCCGGTGCAGCAGCCCCGGCCGCGGGTGTCGTTCGGCGGCTCGTCGCCCGCCGCCTACCGGGCGGGAGGCGCGGAGGCCGACATCTTCTGCCTGTGGGGCGAGCCGCTGGCCGAGACCGCGCAGCAGATCGCCTCGGTGCTCGCCGCCGCCCGGGACGCCGGGCGCGCCGACGCGCCGAGGTTCCAGGTGGCGTTCCGGCCGATCCTCGGCGCCACCGAGGAGCTGGCGTGGGAGAAGGCGCACCGCGTCGTGGACCGGATCAGGGCGCGCACCGCGGGCGGCGTGCCGCTGACCCGGCGGCGGCCCCTGGCCAACCCGGAGAACACCGGTTCCCAGCGGCTGCTGGAGATCGCCGCCAGGGGCGAGCGCTTCGACCGCGCGCTGTGGACGGCGACGGCCGCGGCCACCGGCGGCGCGGGCAACTCCAACGCCCTGGTGGGCACGCCGGAGACCGTCGCGGCGGCGCTGCTGGACTACTACGACCTGGGCGTGGACATCATCTCGGCCCGCGGGTACGACATGGTGGACGACACCATCGACTTCGGCCGCCACGTCATCCCGATCGTGCGCGAGGAGGTGGCCAAGCGCGACCGCGAGCGGGCCGCCCGCCTGGCCGGGCGGCCCGGAGTGGCCGTGGCCGGCACGTGACCGTCACCGCGCCGCACGAGGTGCGGAGGGTCCGCGCGGACGACCCCGCCGCGGCGCCCATGATGGCCGAGCTGCTCGACGAGTACGTCCACCGCTACGGCGAGTCGGGGCGCGAGGAGATGAGCCGCTACCCGGCCGAGGCGTTCGCGCCGCCGCACGGCTCGCTGCTCCTGCTGCTCGACCGCGGCGAACCCGTGGCGGGCGGCGCGTTCATGCGCCACGACGGGACCACCGCCGAGGCCAAGCGGATCTGGACGGCCAGGGCGCACCGCCGCCGCGGGTGGGCGCGGCGGGTCATGGCGGAGCTGGAGCGGGAAGCCGCCGCCTTCGGGTACCGCCGCGTCTACCTCACCACCGGCCCGCGCCAGCCCGAGGCGCGGGAGCTGTACCTGTCCTGCGGTTACGCACCGCTGTTCGACGTCGACGACCCTCCGACGAACGGGCCCCTGCCCTTCGAGAAAGCACTGGGGTGAAAGTGCCGTGAGCACGAGATGCCTGGTCGCCCTGACCGCGCTGCTGGCTTTCATCACCGCCGGCTGCGGCGCCACCGCCGACACCGGGGCGCCCGCCGGCAGCGGCGTCGAGCCGTCGCGCGACGTGCTCTCCGCGCTGGCCGAGGACGAGGCGGTCGCGGCCCTGCTGCCCGCCGACGTCAAGGCCCGCGGTGTGATCAAGTTCGCGGCCTCGATCGGCGGCACGCCGCCCTCCGCCTACTACGCCGAGGACAACAGGACCGCGCTCGGCCAGGACATCGACATCGCCGAGGGCGTCGCGAAGGTCCTCGGCGTCCGGATCGAGCGCGAGGCCGCGAGCTTCGAGGCCATCCTCCCCGCGCTCGCGGCGGGCAAGTACGAGGTCGGGACGGGCAACTTCGGCGTCACCGAGGCCCGCAAGCAGACCATCGACTTCGTCACCTACATCAACGACGGCCAGGGCTTCGCGGTCCGCGCGAACGACGACCGGCTGTCCGGGGTGGAGGGGCTCGTCCAGCAGTGCGGGCTCAAGATCGGCACCGCCACGGGCACCTCGTTCGAGGCGACCCTGGAGCGGGAGAAGCACGTCTGCCCCGACCAGGGGAAGCCGCCGTACGAGGTGCTGACGTTCTCCGAGAGCGCGGCGGTGTACCTGGGGTTGCAGCAGGGCCACCTCGACGTGGTGATGAACACGATCAACGGCCTGCGCTACGCGGCCGCCAACCAGCCGAACCTGGAGTTCCTCGGCGAGTTCAAGCGGCTCGACGTGGGGTTCGCGCTCAAGAAGGGCTCGCCGCTCGCGCCCGCGTTGCAGGCGGCGGTGAACAAGCTCATCGAGAGCGGCGCGTACCGGCAGATCCTGGACAAGTGGGGCACCGCCGAGTCGGCCATCCCGAAGTCGGAGATCAGCCCGCCCGAGCACACCTGACCGGCGCCCGCGCCCGCTGCCGCCGCCCGAGCGGTGAGCGGCGCTCGGGCGGGGCGCACCTGATCGGCGCCCGCGCCCGGTGCCGCCGCCCGATCCGGGCGCGGACGACCGGCGCCCGCGCCCGGCCCCTTCGCCAGGCCGGGCGCGGGCGTCAGCCCGTCGGGCCGTACCCGTCCTCGTCCTCGTCGGCCTCCTGGTCCCCGTCCTGGTGGGGCAGCACGGTGGCCAGGTAGGAGCGCAGCGCGGCGGTCGTGCCCACGTCGCGGCCCGCGTTCTCGGACAGGTACCAGCGGTGCACCAGCACCTCGTGGAACAGCTCCGCCGGCGCCAGCACGCCGAGCAGGTCGGGCGGCACGGCGGCCACCACCGGGTCGTACACCTCGCTGCGCCACAGGTGCGCCGCGGTGGCCTCGGGCACCGGCCGGCCGTCGCGCTGCTCCAGGTAGGCGCGGAACGAGCGCAGGTCGTTGAGCAGGCGGCGGGCCTGGTTCTCCTGGGCCTCCAGGCCGGTGAGGCGGAACAGCTCGCGGCGGTGCTGGCCGCTCTCGGCGACCCGGATGTCCACCCGCAGCCGGGCGCCGGCCTCGGAGGTGATCAGCTCGACCTCGCCGACGTCGAAGCCCAGGTCGTTGAGGCGGCGCAGGCGCTCGGCGACGCGGTAGCGCTGCTCGTCCAACCGGAAGAACTCCTCGCGGGTGACCTCGTCCCACAGCGCCTCGTAGCGGCGCGGCACGCTGTCGGCCACCTCGACCGGGTCCAGCTCGGCGGGCAGCAGGCCGCCCGCCTGCAGGTCCATCAGCTCGCCGCCGATGCGCTCGCGCGCCAGGTCGACGTCGTGGTTGCGCTGGCCGTCGGACAGCCGGGGGTGCCGCTCCACGGTCTCGGCGTCGACCAGGTAGGCGGCGAGCTTGCCCGCGTCCAGTCGGAACAGGGTGTTGGACAGCGAGCAGTCGCCCCAGAACGTGCCCGACAGGTGCAGCCGCACCAGCAGCTCCACCAGCGTGTCGACCAGGCGGTCGGCCGAGTGGTCGTCGCCGCGCGGGCTGGAGAACAGGTACCGGTAGGACATCGAGTGCTCCAGGTACCTGGTCACCAGGACGGCCTGCTGGTCGTCCGGGCGGTTGACGCACAGCCCGAGCACCGACACCGCGGGCATGCCCTCGTGCTCCAGCTCGCCGAGCACGGCGTACTCGTGGCGGGCCAGCCGCTCGGAGATCTCCTTGAGCGCGTAGACCCGCCCCTCGCTGGCCACGAACCGCACGACGTGCCGCGAGATGCCCCGCTGCGGCACGGTGAGCAGCAGGTCCTCGTCCCACTCCTCCAGCGGCTGCGCCCACGGCAGCGACAGCAGGCCGGTCGCCTCGGTGGCGGGCGGGCGGAACAGGAATCGCATCGGGTCCTCCGCGGTCGGGCGTTGCCGACCGGACGGTAACCCGCGACCGGTGCCTTTGCCGATGTGCGACCGCTCACCCCCCGGCCGGCGCGGGTCAGGGCACGTAGACCTGGCCGGTCTGGGCGCCCTCCACCGACCGCACGTACGCCCGCGCCACGTCGACCAGGTCCACCGACCGCACACCGGGGAAGAAGGGGCCGTAGTCGGGCAGGCTCTCGGTGACCACGGTCGGGCTGACGGCGTTGACCCGGCGCGGCGCGATCTCGACGGCGGCGGCCCGGACGAACGCCTCGACCGCGCCGTTGGCCAGGGACGCCGCGCTGCCCGCGACGACGGGTTCGCGCGCCAGGACGCCGGTGACGAGGGTGAACGAGCCGCGCTCGGCCACGTGCGCCAGGCCCTGCCGCACCAGCTCGACCTGGCTGAGCACCTTGCCCCGGAACCCGGCGAGGAAGTCGTCGGCGGTCAACCGGTCCAGCGGCTTGAACGGCACCTCGCCCGCGGCGCTGACGACCGCGTCCACCTCGCCGACCCGGGCGTACAGCGCGGCGACCTGCTCCGGTTCGGTGACGTCGAAGCGCAGCTCCCCGCTGGTGCGGCCGGCGGTGACGACGTCGTGGCCCCGGTCGGCGAGGGCCTGGTGGACGGCGGCGCCGATCTTGCCGCCCGCCCCGATCAACAGGATCTTCATGCCGTTGACGCTAGGTCGTGCCGGGCAGGTCGGGGAAATGCTTCTCGCGCGGCATTTATGCTCCACCGTTATGAATGTCGAGCTGAGGCACCTGCGGGCGCTCGCCGCCATCGGGGACGAGGGCACGATCACCGATGCCGCGATCGCCCTGCGGATCAGCCAGCCCGCGCTGTCGCGCACCCTCGACCAGCTCGAGCGGCGGCTCGGGGCGCGCCTGGTGGAGCGCACCACGCGCCGGCTCGCGCTGACCGAGGCCGGGCAGCGGCTGTGGGAGCACGCGCACCGCATCCTCAACCAGCTCGACGACGCCCTGGCCGAGGTGGTGGCGGGAGGCCGCCCGCTCCGCGTCGGCTTCGGCTGGGCGGCCCTGGGCCGGCGCACGGTCCCGCTGCTGCGCGGGTGGCGCGCGGCGCACCCGGACACGCCCGCGCGGGTCCGCCGCTGCGACGACCCGGAAGCCGCGCTGCGCCGGGGCGAGGTGGACGTGGCGTTCATGCGCGCCGAGCCGTCGGGCGCCGACCTGGCCTGGCGCGCCCTCTACCGCGAGCCGCGCCTGGTCGCGGTGCCCGAGGGCGACCCGCTGGCCGACCGCGACGGCGTGCGCCTGGCCGACCTCGCCGCCGTCCCGGTGGCGCTGTGCTCGACGGCCGCGACCACGAGCGCCGACCTGTGGCCGGAGGGCGCGCGGCCCGCCACGTTCGAGGTGCCCGGCGTCGACGAGTGGCTGACCACGATCGCGCTGGGGGAGGCGGTCGGCGTGACCACGGAGGCGACCGGGCACAGCCACCCGCACCCCGGCGTCCGGTACCTGCCGCTGGTCGACGCGGACCCGGTGGTGGTGCGCCTGGTGTGGCCGCGCACCCTGACCCACCCGGCCACCACGGCGTTCCGCGAACACGCCGCCACGCTCGCGGAGTAGCCCCCGGCGGCTCGCGGAAAGGGCTTTCGTCGAACGCCTCCGTCGAATCCCGTCGAACGTGAACCGCTTGCGGGACAACACTTCCCATTTCCGCGAACGTCTGGTTACAGTGCGATTTGGGAGCGCTCCCGGGTATGTGGACATCCTCAACGAGGAGGAGAGAGTGGCGCTCAAAGCCATCCCTGCGAGAAAGAACCCGCTCGCCAGGGCCTCCGCGACGGTCGCCGCCGTCGCCGGGCTGCTGGCGGGTGTCCTCACCGGCGTCGCCGACGCGCACGGCTCCACCACCGACCCGCCGTCGCGCAACTACGGCTGCTGGCAGCGGTGGGGCAGCGACTTCCAGAACCCCACCATGGCCCAGCAGGACCCGATGTGCTGGCAGGCCTGGCAGGCCGACACCACGGCGATGTGGAACTGGAACGGCCTGTACCGCGAGAACGTGGCGGGCAACCACCAGGGCCAGATCCCCAACGGCCAGCTGTGCAGCGGCGGTCGCACCGGCGGCACCCGGTACGCGGCGCTGGACAACCCGGGCCAGTGGAAGGCGGCGACCAAGTCGCGCCAGTTCACCCTGACCGTCACCGACCAGGCCCGCCACGGCGCGGACTACCTGCGGGTCTACATCACGCGGCAGGGCTTCGACCCGACCACGCAGCAGTTGGGCTGGGGCAACCTGGACCTGGTCACCACCACCGGTCGCTACGCGCCGGCGGGCCAGTACCAGGTGGCGGTGAACGCGGGCAGCCGCACCGGCCGCCACGTCGTCTACGTGATCTGGCAGGCCAGCCACATGGACCAGTCGTACTACTTCTGCTCGGACGTCGTCTTCCAGTAAGGCGGACCCGACGGCCCCTCCGCCCCGTGCCGGTGCACGGGGCGGAGGGGCCGTTCGATGTCCGGGCCCGCGTCGGGACTGCTGCTAGCAGGTGCCGTTGGAGACCTTCAGGCCGGTGTTGGGGCCTGCGGTGCGGCTGACGACGTTCGGCACGCAGCTGGCCTGGTCGAGGGTGTGGGTGTAGGGGATGGTGACGGTGGTGGTGGATTTGACGTCGGGGCCGGCGGGGTTGGTG
>NZ_JBHWIE010000310.1:0-8536 GCF_042732085.1 Actinosynnema sp. NPDC059797 | reverse complement strand
CGTCGAGCGTGACGGAGCCCGTGCCGGCCTTGATGGTGGCGCCGGTGCCGGTGAGCGTCAGCGAGCTGAGGGCGCCGGCGCCCTTCGGGCCGCGCACGGACACCTCGATCCGGTTCAGCTTGTCGTCGAGCAGCGCCTCCAGCCGACCGTCGCCCGTGACCAGCCGGACACCGGACGCGGCCCGGCTGTCCAGCAGCTCCAGCCGGTTGCCGTTGCGGGCGGAGACGGAGCGGCGGTTGACCTTGCCGCGCAGGGGGTCCACCAGCGGGCGACCGTGCGGCGAGGGCTTGTCGACGCCGTTGTAGAGCCCGCCGATCACGTAGGGCCGGTCCAGGCTGCCCTGCTCGAAGCCGACCAGCACCTCGTCGTCGACCTCCGGGCTGAACACCCCGCCACCGCCGACGCCGCCCCACTGCACGGTGCGCACCCAGTCGGTGACGTAGGTGTCGTCCAGCCACGGGAACTTCAGCCGCACCCAGCCGCGCTGGTCCCGGCCGGGCTCCTTGATGTCGGTGACGATCCCGGTCGCCAGGCCGGGCATCCGCGGGCTGCGGGCGGGCGCGTTCCCGCCCGTGACCAGGCCCGCGAGGGACCGGTCGTAGGAGGCGCTGACCGTGAGCGTGGTGTGGTAGCCGGTGTCGGCGTCGATCACGTGGCGCGCGCCGGTCACGGTGTAGCCGCCGTCGAAGTCGGGGCCGTAGTGCGCCACCGTGACGGGGTCGCCCGCGCGGAGCCGGGGGTTCCCGTCGACCAGGGCCTCCAGCTCGCCGAAGCCCGCGCCGGTGGACGCCTCCAGCGAGCGCGCCGCGCGGGTCGCCTCGGCCTGGGTGGCGTAGGGGGTGTCGGTGACCAGCAGGGGCGCCTTCGTCGGGAACTTCGCGTTGGCCGTGCTCGCGGCCAGGCCCGGCTTGACGGTCTTGCTCGGGGTGTTGGGCTGCACCGCCACCAGCGCCTTCTTGGTGGCGACGTCCCAGCTGCGCACCTCGACGCCGTTGGCCTGGTCGGCGGTGGTGAGCACGGCGCGCAGGTAGTGGATGTTGTCGCCGAAGCCCAGCACGTGCGGGTCGCTCGAGGCCGACGCCTTCGGCGCCTTGCTCGCGGGCGTGAGCTTGACGAACTCCAGGTGACCCCGCTGGTCGACCCGGACCACGGCGTCGTGCTCCTGGGCGAGCGACTGGAGGAAGTCCCAGTCCGACACGCCGGCCTGGCTCAGGTGCCGGTAGGTGACGTTGGCGACGTCGAGCCTGCCCACGGCCAACCCGGCGCCCGAGGCGACCTTCCGCACGATGGCCGAGGCGGACATGTTGCGGAACGCCTGCACCTTGCGGCCGCGCATCAGGCGGTGCGCCCGGCTCGTCGCCCGGATCACCACGAACACCCCGGGGCGCTCGTAGTCCATCTCCAGCGCGGTGACCTCGCCGGTGAACACCCGCACGGGGGTCCGCACGACGGAGGCCGCGATCAGCACCTCCAGCTTGCTGCCGATCTTGACGTTGTTCTTCTCCAGCAGCTTCCTGTTCTGGTCCCGGTAGGTCAGCACGGCGCTGTCGGGCAGGCCGACGTTCTCGTCCACGACGCAGCGGACCAGGTTGCCCGCCTCGGCGCGGAGCTCGTTGTCGTCCACCTTGACCACCGCACTGGCCCCGTGGTTGTCGCCCGTCGCGTTCGACGTGGTCACCGCTCCTCCTCCGGTTCGTCCGCGGTGCCCGGCACCAGCAGCTCCGTGCCGGGCGCCAGGACCATGGGGTCGTCGATGTCGTTGGCCTCGGCGATGACCCGCCACGCGGTGGCGTCGCCGTACTCCCGCCACGCCAGCTGGGGCAGGCTGTCCCCGGCGACCACGCGGTGCGTGCGCCGGGCCTCGCGCGAACCGGAGGTCGGGTTCTGGCCGGGCGTGCCGACCCCCGCCTCCTCGATGGACAGCGAGCAGGTGGCCCGCAGCGGCTTGCCGTCCACGTCGAACAGCGAGTACTCCACCGACAGGCCGGACAGCACGCCGTCGAAGGACACCGACTTGGCGGTGCCCCACTCGAAGCGCACCCACGGGCTCGCGGGCGTCTTCTTCCGCAGGCTGGCCTTGGTCGGCACGCAGGCGATCATCAGCTTCTCCACCCCCTCCTCCACCGAGTTGTCGTGCTCGGAGGTCGCGTCCAGGAACACGTCCACGCTCAGCGACCGCGGACCGCTGCCGACGAACTCCGGCAACGACGCCTGGTCGGCCATCCGCGCCGGCTCGCGCCGCCACTCGACGTTCTTGCTCAGCGAGAGCCTGTTGGGGTTGAACTGGAACTTGACCGTGGCCAGTCGCCCGCCCGGCTTGCCGCCGCTCGCCGCCGGCGGCTCCATGATCACGAGCTGCGCCTTGACGAGGCCGGAGCCGAAGTGCGCCGCCGCGGCCTTGCCGGCCTTGGCGGCGCCGGCCTGGAACTTCGATGCCACGGTCCGCCCTCCTCGCCGCTCGCGCGCTCAGTCGCCGGACGCCTGGAGGCCCTCGTGGGCGAACTCCAGCGTCTCGACGGCGGCCTGGGACTGGTTCGGGTCGAAGGAGGGGCCCTGCCAGCGGACCGGGATGATGCCCATCACCTGCCAGCTGACGATCGGGGTCAGGTCCGGCGCCAGCGCGACGATCTCGCCGTCCTCGCGGTCTGCCTCCTTGAGGACCTCGTTGAACCACTTGAGGACCTTGGCCGAGTCGCCGGTCACCGGCCGGGTCATGGTGATGTTGGACCAGGTGATGCGCGAGGGCAGGCTCCAGGTGAACCCGTTGTTGCCGCCCTCGGCGTACTGCTCGACCTCCACCTGCGCGCCGAGACCTTCGCAGGTGTGGAACATGCCGAGGTCGTCGTCGGCGATGGTCAGCCGGAAGAAGACGCTGCTGGCGAAGACGTCGTCGCTCATGGGTGCTCCTTGTTCGGGCCGGCCGGCTAGCGGCGGCGGTCGTGCAGTCGGCCGGCGCGCTCGCGCCCCTGGCGCAGTTCGGCGCGCAGCAACCTGCCGACCGGTTCGAGCAGCCGTCGGGCCAGGTCGTCGAGGTCGCGCGGGGCCAGGTCACCCGGCCGGTTCCCGGCGTCGGCGCGGTCGGGGGCCTGGTCGCCGGCGGTCACGCGTCCGGCGGGCGGGGTGGGACCGTCCGCGCGGCCCGCGACCCGGTGGGGGCTCGACCCGCTGGAGGTCGGGCTCGCCGTCCGGGAGGTCGGGCCCTGTTCCCGGGAGGTCTGGCCCGGCGCCCGGGAGGTCTGGCCCGGCGCCCGCTGCGGCGAGGGGGTCGGCCCGTAGTGCTCCGCGGTCCGCCGCTGGACCAGCACGTCCGACGTCCACCGCACCGGGACGTGGCCGGCGGCCGGTCCCGGAGCGGCGGCCGGCGCGGTCGAGGTCCGGGCCCGGCCGAGGGCGGCGGGTGCGCCCTCCGGGTGCGGGTGCGCGGGGGGCGGGAGCTTCGGGCCGCTGTCGAGGGGGCGGGGCGGGGTCGGCCGCACCACCGGTTTCCCGCCGCTGCCCGCCCCCGTCTCGGGCAGGTGGTCGGTGTAGCGCTGGACGTGCGTGGTCGGGGCCGGTGCTCCGGGGCTGGACGCCCGTGGGGTCGGGGGTGGACCGCTCTTCCCGGTGGGGCTCTGCCGGGTGGTGCGCTGGTTGGTGGTGCTCTGGTTGGTGGCGCGTTGGGCGGTCGCGGGCTGGTTGGTGGTGCTCCGGGTGGTCGTGCTCCGCTGCACCGCGTGGTTCCTGTTCTCGGTCGGCTCTGCGGGGGCTCCGGAACCCGGCCACTGCGGTCGCACCACGGGCCGTGCCGCCGCGCGCTGCACCGGTTGGGGCGGCAGACCTGTGCCGGTGTTGGTGACCAGGGGCCGCTCGGCGATCAAGGGCCGCACGCGCGGAGGTGACGACTTGGTCCGCCGAGGTGCACCAGGTGCGGCCGGTCTCTGGGCGGTGGCCTGCCCGGCGGACGAAGGCCGGGTCACCGGCACCACCGGCAGCCGGGTCGGGGCCGGTGCGGTCGGCGGGTGGACGGTCGTGGGTGTGGAGGTGGGCCGCTCCCCTGCCGCTGTGGTGGTGTCGGTCGTTCGCTGCACCGGGCGGCCCACTCCCAGCGGCGGCACCACTCCTGCTCCTGGGGATGTGCTCGCCGCCGGCCGGTCGCGCCGGTGCTCCGACCGCTGCACGTTCGCGTGGACCACCGGAGTCGCCGGCCCGCTGGTCGGGGACACCGACCTCTGCACCGCCCGACCAGCCGCGGGGGCCACCGTCGCCGGCAGCGCCGGGAGGGGTTCGCCGATACCGGTGCCCCGCCTGGGTCGAGCCGCCGAGTCGGGCTTCGGCGTCGTGCCTCGCCGCACCACCGGGACCGGTCCACCGGCCCCTGGCAGCGGTGAACGCGCCACCAAGGGGGCATTCGCCGCTCCGGTTGAGGTGGAAGTGGCCGGGATGGAGGTGCCGGCGGACGGGGCGGCGGCAGTTCGGGCGGAGGTGGTCCGGGCAGGAGTGGATTGGGCAGAAGTGGATTGGGCAGAGGTGGCTGGTGCAGCGGCCCGGGCGGACCTGGTCGGGACAGACCTGGTCGGGGCGGCGGTCGGGGAGGAGATGATCGGGGTAGCGACGGTTGGACTGGAGGTAGTTGGACTGGAGGTAGTTGGGCCGGAGGTGGTCGGGCTGGTGGCGGTCGGGACGGTGGCGGTCGGGGGTAGCGCCGTCAAGGGTTCTCCGAGCACGGGAGCGGACCTGGGTGCCGCCGATGCCGGCCGCGTGCCGCCCTCGGTGGTCGAAGCCGCCTGTCCCGCCCGCTCGCCCGTGCTCTTCGGGGGCGAAACCCCGACCACGGGGAGCGAACGGACCGACCCCACCGGCCGCTTGGCGACCGTCAGCGGCGGTCGGAGCGGGCGCAATTGGACCGGCTGGAGCGAGGTCGGCTCGGGGTTGTTGGCGCTCGGTGCCACCTCGGCGGTCCCGATCAGCGCACCGACCGCCTCGGCAGAGGGCTTCGACCCGGTCCCACCAGGGGTCTTCGGGCCGGTCGTCGCACTTCCACCGGTGTGCTTCGGCCGGGCCCCGGCCTTCCCGGAGGGCTTCGCGCCTCCGGCAGCCACGCTCCTCTGCGCCACCGGCATCGAACCGACGCCGAGAGCCTTCGGCCCGGCCCCCGGCTTGGCTCCCCACTCGGTCCCCTGCCCGGCGGTCCCCTGCTCTGTGGCCCCTTGCGCGGTGCCCCCCTGCCTGATGCGCCCTTGGCCGGTGGCCCCTTGCGCGGTGGCCCCCTGCCCGGTGCGCCCTTGCCCGGTAGCCCCTTGCACGGTGCCCCCTTGCTCAGCGGCACCCTGCTCTGCCTCCCGGCGCCAGGCCACCAGCAGCGGCCCGCCGCCCCAGTACCGCGACCGCCGGCCCACCTCCGCGCCGATCACCCCTCCGATCAGCCCGGACGGCGCGCTCGCGCTCACCGAGTGCCCCAGCTCGCCACCCAACCGGTGGTCCCGCCAGGAGGCCAGCCCGTCCCGGAACCGCAGGCCGTCACCGACCGCTGCACCGCCGCCCGGCACCACCCCGCCCATCGGCGGGGCCGCCCGCCACCCGCCGTCCCAGGCGGGGCGTTCCGGCGCCGCCGGGGTGGCGACCCGCGCGGCCGCCGGCTCCTCCTCGGGGCGCTTCCCGCGCCGCAACCGGTCCCAGAAGCCCACCGGGTCACCTCCCCTCGTTCACCCTCGTGTTGATGCGCGCGATCTCGCGGACCCAGCCCTGGCGCTCGTGGTGCTCCAGGTCGAGGATCTCCTCGCGCGGCCAGTGGAAGTGGTAGGCCACGTACGCGACCTCTTCGAGCAGCCGGTCGGCCGCGTACGTCACGATTCCCCCAGGCGACCACCGGCGAGGTCGACCTCGAACGCCGTGCCGCACGACGGGCACGACACGCCCGCCCTGGTGTGGCCCTCGCTGTTGATCCGCCGGTAGAAGTCCTGGAGGAAGGCGATGTCGGTGGCGTACATCTGCTCGACCACCCCGGCGTGGACCTCGCGGACCGTGCCCAGCTGGGTGATGACCTGGCTGAGCAGCACGACGCTGAGGTAGCCGGGGTTCTCCTTGACGCGCAGGTCGATCTGGGGCCGCAGCTCGTCGCGCGCCGTGGCCAGGCGCATCCGGCCGTGCCGGTGCACCACGCCGTCGGGGTCCACGTAGCCCCTCGGCAGCTCGAAGTCGAACTCGGTGCGCAGGCCGCCGCGGCCGCTCGGCGCGGTCTGGGCGGTCGGGCGCCGCTCCGCTTCCTCCTTGGGCTCCACCAGCTCGTCGAGCTGGTCGAGCGCGATCGTCCGCCGCCTCATTCGACCGTGATCTCCTCGAACACCAGGGTCACCTTCTCGGTGGCCGCGCTGGACTCGCCCGCCTTGAACGAGGGGCCCTCCCACTTGCTGGCCCACGCGCGGTACAGCGTCATGCGGCGGACCGTGTTGCCCTCGGTGTCCTTGACCTCGATGGTGATGTCCTGCCGGGCCGCGGTGACCGCGCCCTTCTCCAACGTCTCCTTGAGCCACTTGGTGAACGTGTCGCTCTGGTCCAGGCCCCTGGTGAGCGTCACCTCGCCGCCCTTCTGCGCGCCCGGCTGCTTGCGCAGCACCGGCTTGCCGGTCTCGGTGACCTGGGAGACCTCGACGACGTCCTCCTCGACGGTCAGCCCGCTGACCTCCTGGAGGGACTCGACGGTGTAGCCGCCGAGCTGGACGCCGAAGATGTGGGTGGAAAGAGCATCGCCCTCTGCCATGGGTGGTGCCGCCTTTCTGGTTCACGCGCCCCCTCGGGGCGGCTCATTCGCTGACGAGGCTGGTGCTGTCGGAGAACTGCGAGAGCTGGAAGACCACGAACTCGGCGGGCTTGACCGGCGCAACGCCGATCTCGCACACGACCTGGCCGAGGTCGATCGACTCCCGCGGGTTGTTCTCCCGGTCGCACTTGACGTAGAACGCCTCCGCCGGGGTGCGGCCGAACAGCGCGCCCCGCCGCCACTGCTCGGTGAGGAAGCCGGTGATGTTGCGCCGGATGCTGGCCCACAGGCGGTCGTCGTTGGGCTCGAAGACCACCCACTGCGTGCCCAGCAGGATCGACTCCTCCAGGTAGTTGAACAGCCGGCGCACGTTGAGGTAGCGCCACGCCGGGTCGGAGGACAGGGTGCGGGCGCCCCAGACCCGGATGCCGCGGCCGGGGAAGGCGCGCACGCAGTTGACGCCGATCGGGTTGAGCAGGTCCTGCTCGTTCTTGCTGATGTTGATCTCCAGGTCGACCGCGCCGCGGATGACCTCGTTGGCCGGCGCCTTGTGCACGCCGCGCTCGTTGTCGTTGCGGCTCCACACGCCCGCGATGTGCCCGGCGGGCGGCACGAGGGTGTTGCGCCCGTTGGCCGGGTCGAAGACCTTGATCCACGGGTAGTACAGCACGGCGTACTTGGAGTCGTAGTTCGCCTCGTCCAGGCGCCAGGTGCGGATCTTCTGCGCGTTCAGCCCGGGTGGCGCGTCGAGCAGCGCGACCCGGTCGCCCATCTGCTCGCAGTGCGAGATCATCGCCAACTGGACGGTCTTGACGCCCTCCAGGTCGATCAGGCCGCGCTTGTAGGCGCTCATCAGGTCCGGCGCGACCACCATGGTGATCTCGTCGACGCTCTCCAGCCCGCCCATGCCGGTGCGGGCGTCCGGGTCGCCCAGGTACTCCTGGGCGTCCAGCCTGGCCACCGCCTTCGACGGCGCGGGCGTGGCGGGCAGCGCCACCTGCTGCTTGTCCGGGCGGGCCAGCGCGCCGTTGGACCGCTCGGTGACCGCGATGAGCCTGGACCGCTCGGACACCTGCGTCACGACGTAGTTCTTGACGTTCTTCTTCGTGGAGACGTCGAAGGTCTCCGCCACCTTGCCGCCCTGCTTGACCACCAGCTTGAAGCGGTCCTCCGGCGGGTTCTCGCCGTCGGCGTCGGCCACCTCGACCGAGAGGTCCGGACCCGCGCCGGGCAGCGCGGCCACGTGCAGGCCGCCCAGCTCGACCGGCGCGGGCGCGGCCGGTTCGGCGTCGGCGTCCGTCGCCTCGCCGCCGACCCGCACCACGTACGCCGCGCCGCCGCCGTTGGCGAAGTAGCCGTAGACCGCGTGCGGCAGGTAGGCGTCCTCGGTGAAGCCGCCGAAGAGCTGGACGTACTGGTTCCAGTTCGCCACCAGGGTCGGCCGGTGGAAGGGCCCCTGCTCGGCGAAGCCGATGAAGGCGGCCACCGCGGTGCCGACGCCCTCGATCGGCCGCGCCCCGGACTGGACCTCCTCCACGTAGACGCCTGGTGAGAGGTACTGCGGCATGGTCGCTCCCCTGTCTCGTCCGCTCTGCTGTCTTCCACTGCCGGGGTGTCTTCCGCTGCCGGCGGCTGCTCCGCTCCGGCACCACCAGCCTGCTGCGGGCGCGCCCGCGCGGGCAGGGCCGGCGGCCCCCTGCCGGGGGCAGAGCCGTTGCCCTAAAAGACATGCGCGCACCGCGGGCACGTCGAAGCGCGCTCGCACACGGCGGAGCGCCCCGGCACCGACGGGTGCCGGGG
>NZ_JBHWIE010000309.1:0-8554 GCF_042732085.1 Actinosynnema sp. NPDC059797 | reverse complement strand
CCACGCCACCCGGCTGTGCACCGGGTGCGAGCCCGCGCGCAGCCCGAGGCCGAGCAGCCGCACCGACACCAGCACCAGCAGCGCGTACGCGCCCAGCCACACCACGGCGGCGAGCGGCGCGGCGAGCAGCGCCGAACCGAGCGTCAGCGGTTCGCGCACGACCAGCAGCACCGCGGGCGCGGCGGCCGCCGCGGGCAGCAGCCCCAGCGCGGACGTGGTCGCCCCGTAGGCGAACTTCCACCAGCGCGACCGCGGCGGGCGCGGACCGGGCCGGGCCGCCTTGCCGTCGCGCGTGGCGGGCACACCCGCCCACCGCTGACCGGTGGGCACCGAACCGGTGACACCCGATCCGGGCGCGACCTCGGCGCGCTTGCCGATCCGGGCGCCGGGGAACAGGGTGCTGCGCGCCCCGACCACCGCGCCCGCGCCGACCCGGATGCGGCCGATGTGCAGCCGGTCGCCGTCCAGCCAGTGCCCGGACAGGTCGACCTCGGGTTCGATCGCGCTGCCCCGGCCGAGCTTGAGCAGCCCGGTGACCGGCGGCAGCGAGTGCAGGTCGACGTCCGGGCCGACCTTCGCGCCCAGCGCGCGGGCGTAGTGCGTGATCCACGAGCCGGCGAGGTCGGCCGCGCCGCTGAACGCGGCGAGCCGCTCGGCGGTCCACAGCCTCAGGTGCACGTGCCCGCCACGCGGGTAGGTGCCCGGCCGCACGCCGCGCAGCAGCAGACGCGCGCCGCCCGCGGCGACGGCGATCTTGCCGGGCGGGCTGACGAACAGCAGCCAGCCCGCCGCGATCCACCACCACGACACCGGCGCGGTCAGGCCGAGCACCGTGCCCAGCGCGGCCAGCAGCACCGACCACCGCGCGCCGACCAGGCTCGTCAGCGGCACCAGGAGCAGCAACTGGAGCACGCCGGTCCACCGCGGTGTCGGCGCGACCTCGCGGGCGGCCGCCCGGTGCCCGGACAGCTCGTCGAGCCGCGCGGCCAGCGCCCGCAGCGTCGGGTGCTGGTAGATGTCGGAGACCGAGCCGCCGGGGTGGCGGGCGCGGATCAGCGAGACGAGCTGGGCCGCGCCGAGGCTGCTGCCGCCGTGGGCGAAGAAGTCGGCGTCGGGGTCGGTCACCCGGGAGCCGAGCACCTCGGCCCACTGCTCGGCCAGCCACGCCTGCGTGCCGACCAGGTCGGTGGGCGTGGTGTCGTCCGCGCCGGGCTGCGGCGACGGCAGCGCGGCGCGGTCGACCTTGCCGGAGGTGCGGGTGGGCAGCGTGTCCACCGCGGCGAGCAGCGGCACGAGCGCCGCGGGCAGCGCCGAGCGCAGCCGGGCCGACGCGTCGGGCTGGTCGAAGTCGGGGCCCGCGACCACGTACCCGACGAGGACCTGGTTGCCGCCCCTGGTGGTGCGCACCGCCGCGGCGGCGCCGGCGACGCCGGGCAGCGCCTGGAGCGCCGCGTCCACCTCGCCCAGCTCGATCCGCCGCCCGCCCAGCTTCACCTGCTCGTCGGCGCGCCCGAGGAACAGCAGCCCTTCGGGCTCGGCGCGCACCAGGTCGCCGCTGCGGTAGGCGCGCGACCACCCGAGCGCGGGCAGCGGCGCGAACTTCTCCGCGTCCTTGACCGGGTCGAGGTAGCGGGCCAGGCCGACGCCGCCGATCACCAGCTCGCCGGAACCGCCCATCGGCACCGGCGCGCCGGAGGCGTCCACCACGGCCAGCTCCCAGCCGTCCAGCGGCAGGCCGATCCGCACCGGGCCCTCGCCGGTGAGCCGTGCGGCGCACGCCACCACGGTGGCCTCGGTGGGGCCGTAGGTGTTCCACACCTCGCGGCCGTCCACGGCCAGCCGCTCGGCCAGCTCCGGCGGGCACGCCTCGCCGCCGAAGATCAGCAGCCGCACGTCGTCCAGCGCGTCCACCGGCCACAGCGCGGCCAGCGTCGGCACCGTGGACACCACCGTGATCTCGCGCTCGACCAGCCACGGCCCCAGGTCGAACCCGGTGCGCACCAGCGCGCGCGGCGCGGGCACCAGGCACGCGCCGTGGCGCCAGGCCAGCCACATCTCCTCACAGGAGGCGTCGAACGCGACCGACAGGCCGGCCAGCACGCGGTCGTCCGGGCCGATCGGGTCCTCGGGCAGGAACAGCCGGGCCTCGGCGTCGACGAACGCGGCGGCCGAGCGGTGCGAGACCGCGACGCCCTTGGGCTTGCCGGTGGAGCCGGACGTGAAGATGATCCACGCGTCGTCGTCCGGACCGGGCGCGCCGACCAGGCCCATCGGCGTGCCGCGCAGGGTGAGCGCTTCGCCGAGCACGGCGCAGACACCGGCTTCGCTGAACACGAGGTCGGCGCGCTCGTCCGGGTCGTCGGCGTCCACCGGCACGTACGCGGCGCCCGCCGCGAGCACGGCGAGCACGGCGACGTAGAGGCCGGCGGTGCCGGAGGGCGCCCGGACGCCGACGCGGTCGCCGACCCCGATGCCCGCGGCGGCGAGGTCGCGGCGCAGCGCGTCGACCTCGTCGAGCAGGTCCCGGTAGGTCAGCGAGGTGGTGCCGTCGTCCAGGGCGGGGGAGTGGGGGTGGCGGCGCGCGGTGTCGGCGAGCACGTCGAGCAGGGTGCGCGCGGGCGCGGCGGGGCCGGCGCGGAACAGCGCGGGCGCGTCGATGAGCGCCGTGTCGCCGGCGGCCGTTTCGCGGGCGGCGATGTCGTGAGTGGTGGTGTCGTGGGCGGTGGTCACCGGCGAGCACCGGTGGGGCGGCACGAACGCACTGAAATAGTCCTCCGGAGGTGGGAACGGCTGCTCACACACCCGGTGGGGGACCGGTCGGGCAGCCTCGGCGATCGCGACCGCGGAACCGCCGAAGAGCGACTTTACCGGGGATTAACGTGATCGTCGCCGTGCCGCGACGCCGAGTGGGTGGTGTCACACTCCGTCACGACGCCGAGGTCTGCCGGAAGCGGACGCGCAGGTCCACGCCGCACAGCCTCAGGCCCACCCGTCGGCGAACGCCACACCGCCCACACGGGACCGCGAACAGCAACGGCTCGGGCCGCAGGAGTTGGTGATGTGCCCAGGCACCCGCGAGACGTACTGGGCACGGGCTGCGCAGGGGGCGAGCTCACTGTATTGAACTAAGTGCAGGCGAGGGCATATGTGCAGGCGAGAGCGATGGAGTCGTTGCACGCGGCTGAGCTGTTGTGGCTGTTGCGCGCAGCTGGGCTGTTGAACTAAGTGCGAGCCAACGCCGGCTGGAGACGTTGGAGGGTTGCACTAAGTACGAGTAAGTACCGGTCAGGGGTCTTAGTGGGTTGTACTAAGTGCGATTGAGCGCCGACTAAGGACCTTGGCGGGTTGTACTAAGTGCGAGCGGACGCCGAGCGGGGGTGTTAACGAGTTGTACTAAGTGCGAGTGGGGCTCGGCTGGAGGAGGTTGCACTAAGTTCAAGCCGGGTTTGCCGGTCGCGCCGGTTCGCTTTCGGCTCTGCCTGCTTCTGTTCTGCGCGCTTTCGACCCGGCTGGTCAGGCTTCGCCGGCGGGTGCGGGCTTGCCCAGTTCCTTCTCCACCAGGGGCATGACCTCGGTGCCCAGCAGCTCGATCGCCTCCATCACCAGCCGGTGGGGGACGCCCGACCAGTCCATCTGCATGGCATAGCGGTCGGCGCCGACCAGGCGGCCCACGGAGATCAGCCGCTCGGCGACCTCCTCCGGGCTGCCCGCGAAGATCGACCGCGCGCCGCGCGTCCAGCTGTCGTACTCGGCCCGCGAGGGCACCGACCAGCCACGCGCCCGCGCGCCGTACTTCATCGTCTCCAGCCAGTACGGGTAGAACGCCTCCTTGGCGTCCTGCGACCGGCGGGCGATCAAACCGATGGCGCTCATCGTCACCTCCAGCCGCTCCTGGCCGCCCGCCTCGCCCGCGCGCCGGTACAGGTCGACCAGCGGGGCGAAGCGCTCGGGCTCGCCGCCGATGATCGCGTAGACCACGGGCAGGCCGAGCAGGCCCGCGCGGATCGAGGACTCGGGGTTGCCGCCGGTGCCCACCGAGATGCGCAGGCGCTCGTCGTAGGGGCGCGGGTAGACGTGCGCCCCCTCCAGCGGCGGGCGGAACCGGCCGGACCACGTGATCGGGTCCTCGCGGTCCAGCCGCAGCAGCAGCGCCAGCTTCTCCTCGAACAGCTCGTCGTAGTCCTCCAGGCTCGCCCCGAACAGCGGGAACGACTCGGTGAACGAGCCGCGGCCCGCCAGCAGCTCGGCGCGGCCCCGGCTGAGCTGGTCCAGCGTGGTGAACTGCTGGTAGACCCGGACCGGGTCCTCGGTGCTGAGCACGGTGACCGCGCTGCTGAGCGTGATCCGCTCGGTCATGCTCGCGGCGGCGGCCAGCACCGTGCCGGGGTTGGAGATCGAGTACGTGGGCAGGTGGTGCTCGCCCAAGCCGTAGAAGCCGAGCCCCAGCTCGTCGGCCAGTCTGATCCGCTCCAGCGACTGCCGGAGCGCGTCGGCGACGGAGACCTGCTCGCCCGTCACCGGGTCGGGGTGCCGGTCACCGAAGCTGTAGACGCCGAGCTGCATACCAGTTGCGGACACGTCAACAAAGTAGCGCGTGTTTGATGACGCGTCAACATCTTGCTAGCTTGGCCCCATGGGCGAACCGCGGTGGCTCGACGAGCGGGAGGCGGAGGTGTGGCGGGCGTACCTCGCCGTGCACCGCGAGCTGCACGGCGCGCTGGACCGGCAGCTCGTGCGCGACTCGGGCCTGTCCAACGCCGATTACGCCCTGCTGGTGCCCCTGTCGGAAGCACCGGACGGCGTGCTGCGCTCGCGTGAGCTGGGCCGGCTGGTCGGCTGGGAGCGCAGCAGGCTGTCCCACCAGGTCGCGCGCATGGAGAAGCGCGGGCTGGTCGTCCGCGAGGAGTGCGCCGAGGACGCCCGCGGCTCGATGGTGCGGCTGACGCCCGCGGGTCGGGCGGCGATCGAGAACGCCGCGCCGGGGCACGTGACCACCGTGCGGCGGTACCTGTTCGACGCGCTGTCCGCCGAGGAGACCGAACTGCTGGGTCGGGTCCTGCGCCGCGTGCTCGACCGCATAGCCGCCGACGGCTGACCGGCCCCGCCCGCGCGCCCGACGGGAGAACCCGCGCCCGACGGGAAAGGGGAAAAGGGGCCGCGCGTGGTGCGACCCCCTCCCCCCGGAGCCGGGCGACGGCCTACCCTTCCGCCCACCCGGCACCTGTTCGACCGTCGGGGTGCCGAACGCGTCCAGCCTCGCGCACGCGCGCGTACGCGCACATCAACAACCATCCGTACCCGCTTCCGTATCCACACCCCGTCGCGGTGCACGTCGACATCCGTACGCGCCGGCGGCGAATACGGATGTCGGTGGATGCGCGTGCGTCCGCTTCCCCGCCAAGGTGAACGCTGAACGGGAACGCTCGCGTGAGGAGAAGATGTGCGGCTGACGGCGGAGTTCGCCCCTGATCGGCAGGCTCTGGTAGGCGGCCCGCTGCGCGGCTGGCAGCACCACGCGCACGAGGACGCGCTGGCCGAGCTGGGACCGGTGCACCCGGCCGAGCTGCCCAACGGCCTGGAGGTGCTGGTCACAACCATGGGCCTGGAGGCCACGCGCACGCTGCTCAACGACAACCGGCTGTCCAAGGACGCCGCCGGGCTGCGCGGGGCCATGCAGGAGCAGCTGGCCGGGAAGGGCCGGCCGACCGACCTGTCGCGGATCATCGGCCCGTCGATGCTCAACACCGACCCGCCCCACCACCGCAAGCTGCGCGCCCTGGTGTCGCAGGCATTCACGCCGCGCCGCGTCGAGGCGCTGCGCCCGGTGGTGGAGCGCACCGCCGCCGAGCTGGTCGCGGCGATGCCCGCTGAGGCCGACCTGATCCAGCGCCTGGCGTTCCCGCTGCCGCTGGCGGTGATCTGCGACCTGCTCGGCGTGCCCCCGGAGGACCGCGGGCAGCTCAACCGCTGGACCGCGGACATGATGACCGAGCGGCCCGAGCTGGTCGTGCCCGCCTCCGACGCCATGTTCGGCTACCTGGCGGGGCTGATCGAGTACAAGCGCGAACGCCCCGACGACGCCCTGCTCAGCGCCCTGCTCCAGGCGCGCGTCGACGGCGAGCGGCTGAGCCCCGAGGAACTGCTCACCACCGCGATCCTGCTGGTGGTGGCGGGTCACGAGACCACCACGGGCCTGATCGGCAACTCCATCACCGCCCTGCTGGCCCTGCCCGGCGCCTGGGAGGCGCTGACCACGCCGGAGGCGGTGGCGAACGCGGTGGAGGAAGCGGCGCGCTGGGACTCGCCGGTCCGGGTCACCCCGCACTACCGCGTGGTCACCGACATCGACCTGCCGGGCGCGGTGCTGCCGGAGGGCGCGATCGTCATGGTCGGCCTGGGCACCGCCGGGCGCGACCCGGTCGTCCACGGGCCCACCGCCGGCCGCTTCGACCCCAACCGCGTGCCCACCGGCGGCAACGCCGCCCTCGGCCACGCCGCGTTCGGCCACGGCATCCACTACTGCCTGGGCCACCACCTGGCCCGTATCGAGGCCCGCGCGGCGCTGACCGCCCTGCGCGAGCGCTTCCCGAACGCCCGCCTGGCCGGCGACGCCGCGGAGTTCACCCGCGACGACAAGGTCGTGCCGAACACCTTCTCCTCCGTGCCCGTCATCCTGGAGCCCTGAGGCCGATGTCCGTTCGACTGGGGGAACGCGCTCGGCCCGGCACCGCCACGCAGTGTCACTCCGCGAGGCTGGCCAGCAGGGTGATCAACTGGTGCCGGTTGGCGATGTCGAGCTTGCGGTAGATGCGGGTCAGGTGGGTGTGGACGGTGGCCGGCGAGATGACCAGGCGGTCGGCCACCTCGGGGTTGGACAGGCCGTCGCCCACCAGCCTGGCCACGTTCCACTCCGCCTGGGTCAGCCCCGCCGGGCGGCGGTCGCGCGGCGCGGCGGGCTCCGGCGAGTCGAGCACGGTGGCCAGCGCCTGCTCCACCGACTCGGCCGGGTTGGCGTAGGCGCGCTCGAACGCGCCGTCGCCCAGCGCCGACCTGGCCCGCGCCGCGGCGCGGTCGCTGAACCGGGCGAAGGGGACCAGCCCGTCCACCCGCACGCCGGTGACCCGGTGCAGGCCGTGCGCCAGGCCGAGCATCCGGGCGGCGGCGGCCGCGTCACCCGCCTCGGCGTGCGCCCAGCCCAAAGCCTCGATCGTCCACAGCGGGCCCCACTTGTCGCGGATCGCCCGCTGCACGCGCAGGCCCTCGCAGAGCACCTCGAGCGCGCGGGCGGGTGAGCCCCACCGGGTCTGCACCACGCTGCGGCACCAGTGCGCCCAGCTCAGGCCCCACTGCGCGCCCAGCCGCTCGCACTCGGCGAAGAACTCCTCCGCCGCGGGCTCGGCCTGCTCCCGCGAACCCAGCAGCACCAGCGACACGGTGTGCAGGATGTGCGCCAGGTGGTGGTCCACCGCGAAGTGCGGGCCCAGCGCGCCGAACCCCTCGCGCGCCTGCCGCAGCAGCTCCACGCCCTCGATCCGCCCCAGCGCGAGCACCTCGTAGGCGCCGCGCACGAACGTCACCGGCGGCAGCGGGACCCCCACCGCCTCGCCGAGCCCGATCAGCTCCTCGACGCGGCGCGCCACCTGCGCGCGGTCCACGCCCAGGCACAGCGCGATCCAGGCGTCCAACGCCATCGCGCTCACCCGCAGCGGGTCCGCGGTCGCGGGGGTCGCGGCCAACGCGCGCCCGAGCCACAACCGCTCCTCCGGTAATCGGCCGGCGTAGGTGTACCAGCGGGTGCGGGCCAGGTCGACGCTCATCTGGAGGCCCGCGTGCGCGGACGCCGGGTTGCCGATCAGGTCGGCCAGCACCACCCGGTGGTTGGCCATGTCCAGGTCGACCGCGGCCAGCAGCGCCGCCTCGTTGTGCCCGACGAACCCGCCCGCCAGCCGGGCCGCCTCCTGTCGGAAGAACGCCTGGTGCCGGGCTCGCACGTCCGCCAGCTCGCCGGAGTCGCGCAGCCGGGCCGCGCCGTGCTGCCGCAGCGGTTCCAGCAGGTGGTGGCGGCTGCGGTCGGCGGAGGGCAGCGCGATCGACTTGTCCAGCAGCCCGGCCAGCGCGTCGGCGACCTCGTCGTGGCCCAGCTCGCCGCCCGAGCACACGGCCTCGGCCGCGGGCAGGCTGAACCCGCCCTCGAACACCGACAGCCGCGCCCACAGCAGGCGTTCGGCGGGCGTGCACTGGGCATGGCTCCAGTCGATCATCGCGGCCATGGTCTGGTGGTGGGCGACCCTGGTGGTGTCGTTGGCGGTCAGCACGCGCATCACGTCGTCGAGCCGGTCGGCCAGCAGCGACACCGGCATCGACCGCATCCGCACCACGGCCTGCTCGATCGCCAGCGGGATGCCCGCGGTCCGCCGCAGCACGCGCACCACGTCCGGCCAGTTCTCCGGCGTGACCCGCCACCCCGGCACGCTCGCCTCGGCGCGGTCCACCAGCAGCGCCACCGACTCGCAGGCCGACGACACCGGCGCGTCCTCGGCGGGCACCTCCAGCG
>NZ_JBHWIE010000308.1:0-8562 GCF_042732085.1 Actinosynnema sp. NPDC059797 | reverse complement strand
GCCCTGAACGACGCGTGGGGCTGGTCGGTGCGGTGTCGGCTCCGGGTGTTCGCCGTTCGCCTCAGAGCACCGGGAGGGGCAGGACGTCGAAGGCGTTGGGCAGTCCGAGCCGGTAGTGCAGTTGGTCCTCGACCTTGAGCAGTTCCAACTCCGGCGCCCGGTACAGCTCGTGCACCACCGCGCGGGGAGCACGGGAGCCGGCGGCGTCCAACGCGGGCGGTGGGGCGTCGTTGCCAGGAACCGACCGGTTGGACGACGAGTTCGTCGGCGTTGGCGGGGTTCGGGCCGCCCAACCCGCTCAGCCCCGGGTCCAGGAACCAGGCCACCAGGGAGGATTCGTCGAACACCGCGCGGCCGGAGTCGTTGAGGTGCTGCTTGAGCTGGGCCGGCACCTCCTGCAGGATCTGCTCCTCGGTCAACTCCTTCGCCGGGCGGCCGAACGGGACGCCGGGGGTGTCCCAGTCGGAGATGACCACGGACACGCAGTCGGCGGCGGTGCCGTCGCCGTAGTCGGCCCGGAAGTCCCGTTCCGGCCAGAACGCGGCCTGGCTGATCGAGGACAGCGACCAGGGCGCGTGCACGTAGTAGACGTGACCGTGCACCAGAGCGATCGGGTTCCGGTTCGCGCTGGAGGCCGAACTCGCGGCGAGCGGCCTGGCGCACACGATCGTGCGCCCCGGCTTCATGTACGGCGGCCCGGCCACCACCTCCATGACCGCGCAGTGGTTCGCCGCGGCCGAGGCGGGCACGCCGGTGTTCTTCGGTGACACCACCAAGCGGTGGAGCTGGGCGCACGTCGACGACCTCGCCGACGCCTACGTGCGCGTCCTCGACCGCGAGCCCGCCGGCGAGGTGTTCGTGATCGCCGACGACCAGCGCCTGACCGCGCTGGACGTGCAACGGGTCGCCGTCCGGGCGGCGGGCTTCACCGGTGAGGTCCGGCCGGAGCCCGCGGAGGCGGGCGGGATCATGCAGGTGGCAGCGGACCGGGACGAGCTCGTGTCCAGCGCCAAGGCGCACCGGCTGCTCGGCTGGCGGCCGCGGCACATCTCGTTCACCGACGACCCCGAGAAGCACCACCGGGCCTGGGCCGGCGGTCGACGACGCGCCCACGGGTGAGGAACGCGGGTCCTCGCGTCATGGCGACCACGCGCCCCGCTCGTCCGGCCCCGTGGCCTGCGCCACGCCGCCGCACAGCCGGTCGTGGTGACCGGCGCGATGCGCAACCCGACCCTGGCCGGCGCGGGCGGCCCGGCCGACCTGCCGGCGCTCGGGCACCCCGCGACCGAGCGCAGTCGCACCCAGCCGACCCGGGTCCCGGCTCGCCCTCAGGCGTTCCAGGTCCCGGCCGCACTAAGTGGATAGCTAATCCGCTACCGTGCTACGGTGACGACAAGCGGATGAACTATCCGGATCAGCGACGGAGTGGGCGGATCATGAGGCGGACAGCTGTGGTGACGGCCGGTACGGCGGGCATCGGCCTGGAGACGGCGCTGGGTCTCGCCGCCGCCGGGTTCGCGGTCACGGTGGTCGGGCGCAACGCCGATCGCGGTGCACGCGCGGTCGCCCGGATCGACGCGACCGGACCGGCGCACCCCGCCCGGTTCCTGCGCGCGGACCTCGCGTCGCTCGACGAGGTCCGGTCGCTCGCCGACCGGATCGCCACCGACCACGCGGCCTCGGGCGATCCGCTGGCGGTGCTGGTCAACAACGTCGGGGCGATGTTCGCCGACCCGCACGAGCACGACGGCGTCGAGGCCTCGTTCGTCGTCAACCACCTCTCGCCGTACCTGCTCACCGAACTGCTGCGGCCCACGCTGGTCGCGAGCGCGCCGAGCCGGATCGTGAACGTGACCTCGGGCTCGGTCGTCCTCGCGAAGCGGTCGTTCGACGCCGTCGAGCCGCCCGGTGGCTACTACGGCTTCCACTGGTACGGACGCGCCAAGCTCGCGAACCTCGCCTACACGCTCGACCTCGCCGCGCAGTTGGACGGCACGGGTGTCACGGTGTTCGCCGCGGATCCCGGGGGCGCCGCCACCGACATGACGGCCGGCACCATGGCGGACCCGAAGATCGTCTCACCCGGCCTGCGGTTGCTGTGGCCGCTGGTGCGCCGCAAGTTCGAACGCTCGACCGCGGGCCCGGCGTCCGTGGCGGCCAGGCCCTCGATCGTTGCCGCCACCGACGAAGGACTGGCGGGGCGGACCGGCGTCGTCATCGGCGCCGGGGCGCGTCCGGTGGCGCCGTTCCGCCCGGCGACCGACCACCGCATCGCAGAGGCGGTGCGCCGGCTCAGCGAACGGCACGCGCCCCTCACCACCGCGTGACGCGGCCGGGGACCTCGCCGCCACGGGACGATCCGGATGCGCTATCCGATTAAACTGCCCCCATGACGACCACGCCGCTGCGCAAGGACGCCGCCCGCAACTGGGACCGGATCGTCTCGGTGGCCAGGGAGCTGGTGGACGAGGGCACGCCGCTGCAGCTCAACGACGTCGCCCGCCGTGCCGGCCTCGGCGTGGGCACCGTCTACCGGCACTTCCCGACCGTCGAGGCGCTGCTGGAGACCGTTGCCGCCACCTGCCTGGAAACCCTCGTCGCGCACGGCGAGCAGGCGCTGGCCGACCCCGATCCCGGACGCGCGCTGGAGGACTTCCTGTTCCGCACCGTCGAAGCACAGGTCACCGACGCGTCCCTGCCCCCGGTCGCCGCCGCGCCCACCGACACCCTGCCGCGCACCGCGGAACTCAAGCGGTCGCTCTGGTCGATCGGCGCCACCCTGCTGGACCGGGCCCGCGAGGCCGGGGAGGTCCGCCCGGACCTGACCGCCGCCGACGTGGTCCCCTTGATGTGCGGCATCGCCTACGCCGCACAGGTGCACAGCGGCACCGACGCCGACCGGGTCACCACCGCCCACCGCTACCTGGCCGCCTTCCTCGGGGGAATGCGCACCACCGCACCGGGGAACTGAGGACCACAGCCCGTGCACCGGAAACCTCGTCGTGGGTCTCGAAGACGAGGCCGACACGTGCCGGAGGTCGCGGTCGTCTCGGCGCCGCGGACGTCGCCGCCGGTTCGAACGTGCGGTTCACGGTATTTTCCGCCGAGTGAGCATCGAGATCCCTGTCCAGTGACGGCCGTCCCCGGAGGGGTGAACATCCGCCGCGTCCATTGTGGGTGCCACAGCCGATCTGAACACTGACTGCTGACGCTTCCGCCGAAACGTGGGATCCCGACCACCCGGCCGATGCGCGTCGTTCGCGCCGTCGTCAACGAGAGGGGGAGCCTGATGCCGTTCGAGGTGGCGCCCGAGCAGCTGTCGGCCTTCCAGCAGGGACTGATCGGGACGTGGCAGAACCGGCCGCTGCCCGGCACGGAGAAGGGCGGCGAGAACGACCCGTACTCCTACAACGTCATGGTCCTGCCGCAGACCTCCCCGCAGGCAGGGCGGAATTCGGGGTACGTCCTCAAGAACTTCAAGTACTACGAGACGATCGTGTTCAAGGGCCCGGACGACGTGGTGAAGCCGGTCGCCGCGCCGAACCGCGGCGGCGACTACCAGCAGACCCCGTACGTGCTGTTCTACGACCAGCAGATCCGGTTCGCCGAAGGACCCACCGAGGGCCAGATCGTCCACGAGGAGAACGGGGCGTGGCTCAACCTGAGGACCGAGAGGCAGCAGATCGGGCCCTACCTCTTCCCGCCGGAGAACCCGGCGTACGAGGAAGGCGTGCCGCAGCCGCAGCCACCGGAACGGACGACGTGCAAGCAGATCTCGGTGCCGCACGGGGTCTCGGTGTTGGCGCTGGGCAACTGCGCGGCGCACGACGGGCCGCCGCGGATCCCGGACGCGCCGTCGGTCCTGCCGACCCCCGCAGGCGTCGACACCACGCCGTACGGACTGACGCTCGACGATGCGGAGCACGGGGACTACGAGAACCCGCACCCCGACCTGACCAACCAGATCGCCCGGCCCCTCCAAGAGGCGATCGCCGCCCTCGGCGACCGCGTCACCCACCACATCCACTGCCAGGTCGACTCGGCGAACTTCGGAGCCGTGGTGAACATCCCCTTCGAGAAGCGGAAAGCGGCGCTCGCGGGGTACAACGCGGAGTACTGGCTGCTGCACTGCGAGGCCGAACAAGGCGTGACGCGCGAGATCCTCGCCTACACGCAGCGCATCCTCCTCGGCATCCCCCTGGGCGACCGGTTCTACATCTTCCCCCACCCGACGTCCAACGTCCTGTCCAAGGTGACCTCCGAAGGTGTGGCGCCATGATCGCGTCGACCGGCGAGGACCGGCACTCGGCGATGTCCCTGGCACGCCCCAAACGTGTCGAGAGCGGCTCGTGGACGCTGAAGGACGTGCGCGTCCACCTGGAGTACGCCGTCAACCTGGAACTGTGGACGATCCCCTACTACATGACGGTGATGTACTCGATCAAGGACATCGGTCACCCCGATTTCCGGCGGATCCAGTCGGTCGTCCACCAGGAGATGCTGCACGCCGAGCTGGCCGCCAACGTCTACAACTCGTTCCCGCCCGCGGAGGACGAGCGCGAGCCGGACAAGGGCCTCGAGATCGGTCCGTTCCACTACGTCAAGGAACTAGGCGTTCCCCACCTCGACTTCGGACTGGACGACGAAGCCGTCGAGAAGTACGGCGAGCCGGACGCCGGCCTCGGCCCGCTGGACCAAGTCCGCATCGGCACGATGTGCTTGATCGAGCTGCCCGAGTCCGCGCCCCCGTCGTTCGACCCGGGCGGCGACGAGTACGCCACCATCGGCGACTTCTACACCGCCCTGATGTCCGGGATGGAGGAGAACACCCGGTTCGTCCGCGGCAACCGCAAGCAGGTGGCCCACTTCGGGCGCTTCTACCGCGGCCTGAGCCACACCACCGTCACCGGGGACGGTGAGGCCGGCCTGGACCAGGCCCTGGAGCTGGTCAAGGTGATCACCGAGCAGGGCGAGGGCCGCACGGACGGGAACACGGACATCGAGCGCCGGTACCGGAACACCGCGGACGGCTACGAGAACTCGGCCAGCCACTTCGAGAAGTTCAACGCGATCCGCGCCGACGTGCTCGCCGGTCGGGCGCCCGAGGTCTACCGGCACACCGGCGCGGACCCGGACGACGGCCACGGCGATCCCCGGCCGGTCCTGGTGGAGAACTTCGGCCGGCTCATCTCGTTCATCCAGGACATGTTCAACGGCCACCGGCCCGACCACCCGCACTTCGGCGAACTCATGCCCACGGTCGGCGCCAACATCCTCACCTGCTGGCGCCGAGGTTTCGTGCCCCGGTTCTCGGACGTGGAGATCGGGAGTTCGACATGACCGCGTTCCGGATCCACCCCTCGATCGGCTTCGCCCGGGTCGGCAACAGCGAGGAGTACAACCTCGCGCCCGAGACCATGGCCGCGTTGCCGCTGCCCGACGGCTCGGAGTCCGGCACGCTCGGTGGCCTTCCGCTCCGACTCGACGGGGCGACCATCACCAACGGCGACGTGCGGGACGGCGACGGGAAGCTGAAGCGGCAGGCTGCCCGGTTCAGGGTCTTCGCCTACTCCCCCGCGGACGCGGAGCGCTACCCGAGCGGTGCGGGCGAGGAGATCACCATCGGCTCGACCGTCGATGGCAAGGAGGTGGCGGACATCGTCTGGACCGTGCACGTCGCCAACAAGAAGGCCAACAGCTACCTCCTGGAGGCACCCGGGACCACGGCGCTCCCCACGATCTGGCAGTACCGGGACGGTCGCACCCCACCGCAGCGCAACCCGGCGGTCGACGGGGTCCCCGACGACCCCGTCCGGGTCCGCAAGCTGACCGTGGACCCCGGCCCCAGGGCCATCAGGGGCACGGAGAAGGGTTCCGTCGTCATGGGGAAGGACGGACATGCCACCTTCGGCAAGGGCGCACGGGTCGTGCCCTTGCCGGACTACCCGAAGTCCTTCCCCTCCGACAGCTTCCAGCGGCTGTACGAGCCTTCCGGACCGATCGACGCGCTGGGTGAACTGGCCACCGACGACCACGGGCGCCTGCACGTGGTCGCCGCGTTCGGCCGGGCCGTCGCGTGGTGCCCGCAGGACTCGTCCGAGCACCACCCGCTGACCTCCGACGTCGACAACGACGGCTGGTTCGACGACACGGCCGACGGTCCGGTCAACGCCACCCTCGTCTTCACCGACGACAGCACTGCCGAGGTCGCGGGGGCGTGGGTGGTCTCGACCGACCCCCGCTACGCCCCGCAGACGCTCAACGTCGTCTCACTGTGGGATGACATCTACGACACCTGGGTCCGTCAGCTCGACCTCGTGCCGGAGCTGTTCCACGACGGCCGGTTCGACCGCGGCTACGCCCCGGCCTTCGACCAGCAGCTCCACCCGATCTTCCAGGCGGCGCGGGTCCAGCGGTGGAACACCGACCTGCCCGCCGGAGCGATCGAATCGCACGACGCCGTGGGCCGGATCACCGCGGAGGACGACCCCGGCACCACGATCCTGGGCGGCCTGGGGTACATCCGGAACCCGAACAAACCGGATCAGAACGAGATCGGCGCGCCGCTCATGCCGCTGTCGCTCGGCGACTCCGGGCAGTCGCTGCTGACGGTCACCAAGACCCAGTACTTCTTCCTCGAACAGTGGGACGCCAACCACTTCGCCCAGGAGGGAACCGCGCTGGGGCCGGGCGAGTACCTGGACAAGGCGTCGCTGATCAACTGCCTGGGCGGGCGGTTCAGCCCGGGGATCGACATGACGTTCCCCGTGCGCCTCCCGGAGGTGTGGGAGACCGGGGACCTCGGGTCCACCGGTCCCTTCCGAATCCGCCAGAAGCGCCTCGACTACGACCGGCTGCCCCCGGAGGGCCTGCCCCTGCTGACCGAGGGTTACCTCCCCTGCCACCCGGACGGCGGCGGGCTGGAGCCTGGCGACAACTCCAAGTTCATGGCGCTCCCCTGGCACACCGACTACAACTCGTGCGTCGTCCACCCACCGGACCCGAACCCGCCGGAGAACACGACGCTGTACTGGTCGTGGCCGGCGCAGCGCCCGGACGCCGTCAACGTGGCCACCGACACGCGCTCCCGCGACGAAGGACCCCAGCTCCCCGGCCAGCGGTGGTCGATCCGAGGTCCGGGGACGACCTCGGACGACTACGCGAACACCGGCCGGTTCCAGAACCGGGAGGACTTCGTCGACAACTGGTCCAGGATCGGCACCATCATCCAGCGGACCCAGATCAAGGGCCTGGACAACCAGAAGGCGATCGACGAGCTGCCCGAGGACACGTTCCTCGAAGTGGCCGGCCAGTTCCCGGACGACGGGCCCTACGTCGACCCGTGGCCGATCAACGCGGGCACCTGAGCCCCGTCGTGCCGGAACCGACCGTCGTCGTCCTCGGCGGCGGACCGGCGGGGTGCGCGACCGCCATCGCGCTGCGCCGCTCCGGCACCGGGACGGTGATCGTCGCGGAAAGCGGCGCTTACGGGACCGACCGGATCGGCGAGACCGTCCCGCCGGACACCCGCCGGCTGTTCACCCGGCTGGGGCTGCTCGACGCGTTCGAACTGGAAGGGCACGAGCCGTCCTACGGCAGTCGCTCGTCCTGGGGCAGCGACGGCCTGGGCCACAACGACTTCGCCTTCGACCCGAACGGTCCCGGGTTCCACCTGGATCGCAGGCGCTTCAACGCCTTCCTGGCCCGGTGCGCCGGGGAGGCAGGCGCCCACGTAATCACGGGGGCGCGTTACCGGTCGGTGCGGCCACACGGGCGGGAATCGGCAGAGGGGGGTCACGTCGTCGAATTCGACATCGGCGGGCGCATCCGTCGGGTGAAGGCGTCCTTCGTGGTCGACGCCACGGGCAGCACGGCCAGGTTCGCCCGTGATCTCGGTGCTCGGCGGCTGGTCCACGACCGGTTCTTCTGCGCCACCGGCTACTTCCACCTCCGCGACGGCGCCGGGTTCGCCCCGCTCACGATGCTGGAGGCAGTCCCGGACGGGTGGTGGTACGCGGCCCGCCTGCCCGACCGGCGCATCGCCGCGGCGCTCGCCTGCGACGGCGACGACCTGAGGACGGCGGCGCTGCACGAGAGCGGGTCGTGGCTCAGGAGGCTCAGCCGGACCGCCTTCCTGGCACCGGCCCTGGCGGAGTCCTTCTACCTGCCGGGCAGCCTCAAGGTGTGCCCCGTGCCGTGTTCCGTCCTCGACCGGCCCGCAGGTCCGCACTGGCTCGCCGCGGGCGACGCGGCGTCGTGCTTCGACCCGCTGTCCGGGCAGGGCATCCACAAGGCGCTGTCCAACGGTTTGCAGGCGGCCGACACGATTCGAGCCCACCTGCGTGGCGACAGGACGGCGGTCGAGCGGTACGCCGAGGGGATCCGGCGGTCGTTCGACTCGTTCCTCGGCCGGCGGGAGCTGTTCTACGGGTGGGAGCGGCGGTGGCCCGAGGCGGCCTTCTGGGTGCGTCGCCGGAACCCGGTCGGCACCGGGTCGTAGGCCGCACGAGTTCGTCGATGCCGTCGGGCTTGACCGCGGTCCTGACCGACGTGGCTCAGCAC
>NZ_JBHWIE010000307.1:0-8574 GCF_042732085.1 Actinosynnema sp. NPDC059797 | reverse complement strand
GGCGCACCCCGGGCGGCCCGGCGGACAGCAGCAGGGCGAGGGCGACGTCCCACGGCGGGAACGCCACGCGGGTGGCGTGGTGCACCGGCCACAGGCGTTCGCCGCCCGACTCGGCGATCGTGGCCCGCCCCTCGCGGCGCAGGGTGATCGCGTCGAGCGGGACGTGCCGGGCCGGGTGCTCCTCCCCGAAGTACGGGCGGTGGTCCGGGTCGCCGGTCCACAGGCCGGTGAGGGCGGGCCGGCGCACGGTGTTGGCGGAGCGGGCGTTGTGCGGCGGCACCAGCACCTCCACCAGCCGGCCGCCGCGGGACCGCTCGAACTCCCGCAGGAACTCCCGGTACGCGGTCACCGGTCCGGGCTCGACGCCGTGCACCAGCCGCAGGCCCCGGGCGAACCGCGCGTCGAGGGTCCCGGCGGGCACCGCGGAGTCCAGCACGGCCGCCGGACCGCCGGGTTCGGGCGGCAGGGGCCTCAGCAGGCAGTCCGCGGGCCAGTCCGGGGACGGTCGGGGCGCGCCCACCGCGTCCAGCAGGTCGTCGGTCAGCTCCACCGCGCCGCCCGGCTCGTCGGGGTGGTCGGCCAGCCGGCGCAGCAGCGCCGAGTACCCCGAGGCGGGGTCCCGCGCGACCGGCCACGCGCCGTCGTCCGCCGGTGCGGACCGGTGGTCGGGTCGGTCGGCCAGGAACCGGCGCACCAGTTCCGGCACGGGCGTGGGCCGCTCGTCCAGCAGGGCGTGGAGCGGTGACGGCGGGGCCGGCGCGTCGGCCTTGACCAGGGCGTCCAGCCGCCGCAGCACCCCGACCGCCGCGCGCACGCCCGCCTCGTCCGGCGCCGGGACCGCCCCGGTGACCCGCCGGTGCACGTCGAGGTAGTCGTCCCCCACCCGCGGCTCCGCCCGCGCCGGGCCCCACGTCGAGGCGCGTTCGACGACGTCCCGGCCGCGCCGCAGCACGCCCAGCCCCACGAGGTGGTCGAGGAACGCGGCGAGCGCGGCCCGGCCCGCCGGGTCGTCGGCGCGCGTACCTAGCAGGGCGGTCGTCACCTCGTCGCCCGGCCGGGGTCCCTCGGCCAGCGCCCGCCGCACGGCGCGCAGCGCCGGGGTGTCCCTGACCCGCACCTCGCGCAGCCGCCCCGGGTCGCGCTCGTGCGGCGCCCACGTGACGAGGGAACCGCCCTCGGACCAGTGCAGGCCGGTCAGCGCCAGTTCGCCCGCGCGCGACCGCGCGGTGTGGACGTTGGGCACCTCGTGCGTGGCGAACGGGCCCGCGGTCAGCGGACCGACCCCCGCCGGGGCCGGGGCCACGTGCCCGAACCAGCTGCGCGGCGTGGTCTTGACCGCCCCGCGCGCGATCAGCCGCCACAGGTGGTCCGCGCGCTGCCGCAGCCGCTTGCCGTCCCACGACTCGCCGGCCGCCACCCTGCGCTCCACGTCCGCCACCAGGTCGGCGGCGTCGTGGACGAGCGCGGCGGACCCGACCGGCGAGGACCGCAGCAGCCGCCAGGGCAGCCCCGCCAGCCGGCGCCGCTCGGCCGCCAGGTCGTCGAGCAGCCGGCCCCCGGCCTCCTGCCGGGCGCGGTCGTGGACGACCAGGCGGTCCAGCCCGATCGCGCACGGCGGGTCGACCCGGGCCGCGGCGCGCCGGGCGAGCGCGAGGGCGTCGTCGCCGGGCAGCGGGCGGCCGGTGTGCGCGGCCCGGCGCACCTCCAGCACGGCCTGCCGCTCGGCGGCGGTCACCTCCGGCCGCGGCACGACCCGGTCACCCAGCCGCGCGGCCAGCGCCCGGCCGTGCTCGCGGTGCGCGGCGGTCGCGGCGTCGGCGTCGGCGAGCGCGGCGAACAGCTCCGGGCACCCGCCGGCCAGCCACAGGCGCACGGGCAGCCCGGCGAGCCTGAGCAGCACCACCGGTTCACCCACGGTCCGTCCCCGGCGTGCCCAGGGCCTCGGCCAGCAGCACCTGGCGCTCGGCGGACAGCGCGCCCCGGTTCCAGTGGAAGACGACGTGGAACGCGAGCGCGTGCCGGGGACCCGCGCCGGTGTCGTGGTCGTCGAAGAACCCCGCCCGCCACCGCGCGCCGATGTCCAGGGCCCGCTCCCGGTGCCGCGCGACGACGTGCCGCGCCCAGTCCGGCAGCGATCCGACGAGCCGGTCCTGGTCCTGCCACAGCAGGCGGAGGCCGCGCACCGCGGCGTCGAACCCGGCCTGCCCGCTCACGCCGTCCGGCAGCCGCCTCCCGGCCTCCGAGCGGACCCGGTCCCACACGTCCCGGTCCTCCCACCCGACGACCGACAGGCCGTCGAGCACGGCCCGGACCATCGCCAGCGACACCGCCCACGCCGGCGCGCCGCCGCGGTGGTGCACCCGCAGCCAGGCCAGCGAGTCGGCGGTGAACAGCTCGTGGGCGTACGGCATCGAGGAACGCCCGCCGAACAGCCCGGCCTCCACCTCGTACACCGCGGGCGCCACGGTCGTGGTCACTCCGCCGGCGGCGAGGCGGTCGGCCCAGCGCAGCACCCGTTCGCGCAGCGCCTCGCGACCACCGGGCGGCGCCTGGAACCGGACCCGCAGGCCGGGTGCCTTGTGCATGAAGGAGAAGGCGGTCGCCGCGCCGCCGTCCAGCAGGCCGCGCGCGAAGTCGTGCAGCTCGCCGCACAGCGGGGCGCGGTGCCCCCGCGCGGGTGACAGCCCGACCTGGACCCACCGGCGCTCCCCGGCGGGCGTCGCCAGCGCGCCGAGCCCGGCGGCGAGGAACGCCCGCTGCGCCTCGACCAGCTCGGGGTCCGCCGGCCCCGGGTCGTGACCGCCGAGCATCCGCAGGCACCCGGTGAGCAGGTCCGCCAGGGGGACCGACCGCTCCCCCACGGGCACCGCGGCGGCGCGCGGAGGAGCGCCCCGGGCCGAGGCACGGGACAGCAGGTCAGGCGACATGTCACACCCCTACGTAGGTTGTGTGACGGGGAATACGGCGGTGGCGGGGTCTTGAAACAGCCGGCTCCCGCCTTCACCGCATCGAGTGGGTTTCCCACCCGGTCGGGACCACCAAGATCACTCGACCGATGACTTGACCCGCCGATGCCCTCGGGTGCGGCACGGCGCGGTGGCGCGGCGGAGCGGCTCCCGCCGGGGGTGGGTGCGGGCACGGCGGAACCCGGGGCGACCGGGTTGGGTCACACCCGGTGGGTGACGCGGGGTGGGTGATGCGGGGTGCGCGCGGGTCAGGACCGCCAGTCCGCGCCGCTGGTGACCTCTTCGCCGCCACCGAGGTGGAACAGGCTGGCGCGGGCGGCGATGAGGGCGGCCCTGGTCGCGTCGACGTCGCCCGTCACCGCGTGGGTGAAGGCGTTGCCCAGGTAGCCTTGGGCGATCTTGAGCACGCCGCGGCGGTCGTGCGCGGCGAAGCCCGCGAGGTCGTCCTGGACCGGCGCCACGGTGAGGGTGAAGTCGGTGAGCATGGGCTCCAGGGCGTCCGCGCGCGCCGTCGGGGGCAGCGCGGCGATCGCGGCGTCCACGGCCGCGGTCAGCACCGGGAGGGGGTCCTGCTCCGGGCGCGGGCGGCAGACCGTGGCGGATCCGGCGCGCGTCTGTTGCGGAACGGGGACCGACTGCTGGTCGAAGCTCACGGGATGAGCTTAGAGAGGCCCTCACGGCCTCGCTCGACGTGCATCTGCACGTGCACCCGCACGGGCTAACGCCCGTTGCGCCGGGGCGGCCTCGAAACCCGCCGTGACCTCGGTGTTCGCACCCGGCGCGTCGGCCCGAAACCCACGCGGTCGTGTCGCCGGGGGGCCACCCCGGGGCGGACGTCGCCGCACCGGCGGACCGGCCCGTCCGCTCGGAGGTCGCGGTGATCGAACCTGGCATAGATTGAGCCCCATGAGTGGCGATGCCTCGCTTTCCGCGGCCGAGAAGACGCTGAGCGTCCTGGAAGCGCTCGCCGACCACTCCCGCATCGCCGACATCGCCGACGCCTCCGGGCTGCCGAAACCGACCGTGCACCGCATCCTCCAGACCCTGGTCCAGCGCGGTTTCGCCCGTGCCGACGGCCGGGGCGGCTACCTGGGCGGCCCGCGCATCCTCAGCCTCGCCGGCCGCTTCCTCCAGCGCCTGGACGTCGCCGAGCACGTCCGCCCGACGCTGCGCGACCTCCAGGAGCGCACCGGGTGGACGGTCCACTTCGCGCTGCTGTCCGGCGACGAGGCGGTGTACGTGGTCAAGCTGGAGGGCGTCCGGCCCTACCACCTGGCCTCCCGCGTCGGCATGAGCCTGCGGCTGCACTGCACCTCCATCGGCAAGGCGATCCTGGCCGCGCTGCCCGACGACGAGGTGCGGGCGCTGGCGCGGCGCACGGGCCTGCCCGCCCGCACCGAGCGCACCATCACCGACGTGGACGCCCTGCTCGCCGAGCTGGCCGAGGTCCGGTCGCGCGGCTACGCCGAGGACCACGAGGAGAACGAGGCCGGGGTGCGCGCGATCGGCGCGGCCGTGTTCAACCACACCGGCGAGGTGGTCGGCGCGGTGTCGGCGGCGTCGCTGGTGGACTTCGCCGAGGCGCCCGGCGACCTGCCCGCGCTGGTGGTGGAGGCGGCCACCACGGTGTCACGGGCGCTGGGCGCCGACTGAACCACGGGCGCCACGTCCCGGCTGAACCACGGGCACCGCGTCCCGCTGGACCACGGCCGCCGCGCGCCGACCGGACCGCAGGCGTAGGGCGCCGACTGAACCGAGCCAGGTGTGTGACCCGCTTCACGGAGCGGGCCATCCGTGCCATGGTGAGGACATGGGGATGGAACTGCGTTCCGTCAGGCGGAACAGATGAAGGTGACGTCGAGCGAACTCCTCAAGCTCGCGGTCCGCGTCCTGCTCGACGCCGGGACGACCCTGGTGGACGCCAGGACCGTCGCCGGCTCGCTGGTCGAGGCGAACCTGGCCGGTCACGACTCGCACGGCGTGCGCCGCCTCGTCGACTACGTCGAACGCATCCGCGACGGCCGGATCGACCCGCGCGCCCGCCCCGAGGTGGACCACCCGCGCCCCGGCACGGTCGTGGTGCGCGGCAACCGGGCGCTGGGCCGGATCGCCGCCGGTGTCGCGGCCCGCGAGCTGCGGGCGGTGGCGCGCACCCACGGCAGCGGCGTCGCGGTGATCCGGGACTGCAACCACGTGGGCAGGCTGGGCGAGTACGTCGGCTTCCTGGCCGAGCACGACCTGGTCGCGCTCGCGTTCGGCAACGCCGACCCCACCGTCGCGCCCTACGGCGGCCGGGCCCGCAGGCTCGGCACCAACCCGCTCGCCTGGGCCGCGCCGCGCGCCGCGGACCGACCGCCGATCGTGGTGGACTGGGCCAGCTCCGGCGTCGCCGAGGGCAAGCTCGCCCTCGCCCGCGACCGCGGCGAACGGGTGCCCGAGGGCCTGGTGCTGGACGCGCTGGGCCGACCGACCACCGACCCCGCCGACTTCTACGCGGGCGGCTCGCTGCTGCCGTTCGGCGCGCACAAGGGCTACGGCCTGAGCGTGCTCATCGAGGTCGTCGGCGGGCTGCTCACCGGCATGGGCATCGGCAGCCTGCCCGGCTACGGCGGCGGGTTCGGCACCGTGCTGGCGGCGTTCGACATCGGCTCCCTCACGCCGGTCGACCGGTTCCGCGAGCAGGCCGAGCTGTTCTGCCGCGAGCTGGCCCGGACCCCGCCGTCCGAGGGCAGCCGGGAGGTCCTGGTGCCGGGCGAGCCGGAGGCGCGCACCCGCCGCGCCCGGCTGCGCGACGGCATCCCGATCGGCGAGGAGACCTGGCAGGACCTGCACGCCCTGCTCAAGACCGGGGAGGGACGACCATGACCGGGACGACCGGGCACGAACCCGCGACCGACGGGCGGCAACTGCGCCGCGTCGTGGGCGCGTCCGTCGTGGGCACCGCCCTCGAGTGGTACGACTTCTTCATCTACGGCTTCGCCGTGACGCTGGTGTTCAACGAGCTGTTCTTCGTCACCGGGGACCCCGCGACCGGGGTGCTCGTCGGGTTCGCCACCTTCGGCGTCGGCTTCGCGGTCCGGCCGCTGGGCGGCTTCCTGTTCGGACACCTCGGCGACCGCATCGGCCGCCGGTCCACGCTGGTGCTGACCACCCTGGTCATGGGCGTCTCGACCGGGCTGATCGGCCTGCTGCCGACCTACGGCTCCATCGGGATCGCCGCGCCGATCCTGCTGACCGCCCTGCGGATGTGCCAGGGCCTGGGTGCGGGCGCGGAGTTCGGCGGCGCGGCCACGCTGCTGGCCGAGCACGCACCGGCGCGCAGGCGGGGCTTCTTCACCTCGTTCGCCCAGACCGGCGTCCAGATCGGGCTGCTGTCCGGCACGCTGGTGTTCCTGCTGGTCGAGCTGCTGCCCCGGCAGACCGTGCTGGACTGGGCGTGGCGCATCCCGTTCTGGTTCAGCTTCGTGCTGATCGCGGTCGCGCTGTACGTGCGGCTGCGCGTGGACGAATCGCCGGTGTTCCAGCGGATGGCCGCGCAGCGGACCACGGTGGAGCTGCCCGTGTTCGACGCGCTGCGCCGCTACCCGCGCAACTTCCTGATCGGCATCGGCGCGCACATCTGCGACACCGCGATCGTCTACATCTACGCCACCTACAGCCTGGCCTACATCACCAAGTCGCTGGCGCTGCCGCGCTGGGTCGGGCTCACCGGCGTGGTGCTGTTCGGCGTGGTCGTCATCGTGCTGCAACCGGTGTACGGCGCGCTGTCCGACCGGATCGGGCGGCGTCCGCTCAACCTGTTCAGCGTGGTGTTCACCGCCGCGTTCGCGTTCCCGTTCTTCCTGCTGCTCGACACGCGCGAGCCGGTGCTGATCTGGGTGGCCCTCGTGGTGGCCACCGCGTTCGGCCTGGCGCCGATGATCGCGGTGCAGCCCGCCTTCTACGCCGAGCTGTTCGGCGCGCGCGTCCGCTACACGGGGTTCGCCGCCTCGCGCGAGATCGGCGCGGCGCTGGCCGGGTTCTCGCCGCTGGTGGCCGCCGCGCTGGTCGCCCAGGCAGGCGGCCGGGGCCGGCTGGTCGCGGTGTGGATGATCGGGACCGCGGCCGTGTCGTTCGTGGCGTTCCTGCTGTCCGCGGAGGGCAAGGACGTCGACATCACCGCACCCGACGTCGCGGGGGTGTCACCCCGGTGAGCAGGCCGCGCCTGACCGCCGCCCGGCTGCCCGCACCGCTGGCGGCCGACCTGCCCGACGGCGGGGTCGGCATCGTCCACCTCGGCCTCGGCGCGTTCCACCGGGCGCACCAGGCGGTGCTGACCCAGGAGGCCATGCGCGTCGAGCCCGGCGCGTGGGGCATCTGCGCCGCGGCCCAGCGCGACGGGCGGGTGCGCGACGCGCTGGCCGAGCAGGACCACCTGTTCACCGTCACCGAGCGGGACGCCGCCGGCGAGCGGCTGCGCGTGGTGGGCAGCGTGCGCGAGTCCCTGGTGGCGGCCGCCGAAGCCGACCGGCTGGAGGAGGCGCTGGCCCGGCCGGGCACCCGGGTGGTGACGCTGACCGTCACCGAGGCCGGGTACCGACACGACCCGGTCACCCGGCGGCTGCGCGACGACGACCCGGAGGTGGCCGCCGACCTCGCGGGCGGGCCGCCGCTCACCCCGGTCGGCCAACTGGTCGGCGGGCTGCGGCGGCGGCGCGAGCGCGGGCACCCCGGCCTGACCGTCGTCTCCTGCGACAACCTGCCCGACAACGGGCGGCTGGTCGGCGGCCTGGTGCGCGAGTTCTGCGACCGGCGCGGCGAGACCGGCCTGGCCGACTGGGTCGAGGAGCACGTGCGGTTCCCCTCCAGCGTGGTGGACCAGGTCGTGCCCGCCACCACCGACCGGGACCTGGCGCGGGTGGCCGAGGCGCTGGGGCTGGAGGACCGCGCCGCGGTGGTCGGCGAACCGCACCGCAGGTGGGTGGTCGAGGACGACTTCGCCGCCGGGCGGCCCGCCTGGGACGCGGTGGGCGCGGAACTGGTGGCCGACATCGCGCCGCACCAGGCCGCGAAGCTGCGGCTGGTCAACGGCACCCACTCGGCGCTGGCCCACCTGGGCCTGCTCGCCGGGTGCGAGAACGTCGCCGGGGCCCTGGGCCGCGCGGAGTTCGCGCGCTACGCCGAGCGCCTGCTGCTGACCGAGACCGGCCCGTCGCTGCGCCGCTTCGGCGCCGCGCCCGACGGCCGGGAGGTCGAGGCGCTGCTGGACCGGCTGGCCAACCCCCGGATCACCCACCGGCTCGACCAGATCGCCCGCGACGCGCCGCGCAAGCTGCCGCAGCGCCTGCTCGACCCGGCGGTGGACCTGCTGGTGGTCGGCGCCGAACCGCGCCTGATCTGCCTGGCGCTCGCCGGTTTCCTGCACCAGCAGGACTTCCCCGCGCTGCCCCTGCCGCTGCCGCTGCGCCAGTCGCGGGTGTTCCGGCGGCTCATGGCCGACGCGGTGCGCCGGATCGACCAGGACGGGGTGACCGCCACCCTGAGCCGGATCGGGAGGGACTGATGGAGCTGCGCGGGAGCGTCGCCGTGGTGACCGGCGGCGGCACGGGCATCGGCCGCGCCACCGCGC
>NZ_JBHWIE010000306.1:0-8578 GCF_042732085.1 Actinosynnema sp. NPDC059797 | reverse complement strand
GGTGTCCTGCTCGAAGCCCTCGTCGCCCGCGCCGGTCAGCCGCTTGACGCGGGCGACCTCGATCGCCTGGTGCACGAACCAGATGACCAGGAAGTCCCGGCCGAGCTGCCGGTCGTCGTGCGGCGGGTCCACCTCCTCGACGTGGTGCCCCATGTCGGTGAGCAGCGCGGCGGCGTGCTCGACCGCGCGGACGGCCTCGGGGTGCGGGTGCTCGCGCAGGGCGCAGCGGGTGGTGAAGCCGACGCGCAGCGGACCCGGCGCCTCGTCGAGCCGGTCGAGGAACGAGCGGTCCGGCAGGGCCGGCGCGTACGGGCTCATCGCGTCGGGCCCGGCGAGCGCGTCGAGCATGGCCGCGGTGTCGCGGACCGTGCGGGAGACGACGCCGTGGGTGGCCAGGCCGTTGAGCGGTTCGCTCTCCGCCGGGCCGTGCGGCACCAGGCCCCGGCCGGGTTTGAGCCCGACCAGGCCGGTGCAGGCCGCCGGGATGCGGATGGAACCGCCGCCGTCGCTCGCCGCGGCCACCGGGACGATGCCCGAGGCGACGGCCGCCGCGGCGCCGCCGGACGAGCCGCCCGGGGTGCGGTCCGGGTCCCAGGGGTTGCGCGTCGCGCCGAACAGCTCGGGCTCGGTGACGCCCTTGGAACCGAACTCGGGGGTGCTGGTCTTGCCGAAGACGACGACGCCGGCGTCGAGCCAGCGCCGCACGACCGTGGCGGTGCGCGTGGCGGTCCGGCCGGCGAGGGCGCGGGAACCGGCCGACGTCGGGGTGCCCGCGAGGTCCTGGTGGAGGTCCTTGAGCAGGAACGGGACGCCCGCGAAGGGACCGGTCGGCGCCTGCGCGGCCCGCTGGTCGGCGTGGTCGTCGAGCCAGGTGCAGATGGCGTTGACCCGCGGGTCCACCGCCCGCGCGCGGTCCCGGGCGGCCGCGAGCAGCTCCGCGGCGGTCACCTCGCCCGCGGCGACCAGCCCGCCCAGCGCCAGCCCGTCGTGCTCCAGGTAGTCGCGCTCGTCCAACGGTCGTCTCCTCGTCCGGGGGTCGCGGGGCCCGGACATGGTCACCTACCGACCGGTAAGCGCCGATCGCGGGGGTGCCGGACGGGCCGGGCCGGGGACGGACCGGGGTCGCCGGGCGGCGAGCGGGGCCGTCACCGCGGCCACGCCAGCTCCACCCGCTCCCCCGGCCGCACGCGCACCACCTCCCGCCGGTCCCCGTGCCGGAGCACCACCTCCCGCGCGGTCGGCCCGCTCACCGCCGCGGACGTCGGCGCGCCACCGCTCCAGCGCACGTCCACCACCAGCCCCCCGCGCACCCGCAGCCCGGTCACGCCGCCGTCCGACCACGACGGCGGCAGCGCGGGCAGCAGCTCCACCTCACCGGTGTGGCCCTGGACCAGCATCTCCGCCACCGCGGCGGGCACCCCGAGCGAACCGTCCACCTGGAACGGGTTGGCCGCGACCAGGTTGGGGCAGCGCGGCATGGCCGCGACCAGGGCCGCCGCCCGCCCGCCCTCGCCCAGCCTGGCCCACAGCGCCGCCTTCCACGCGTACGACCAGCCTGGGCCCTCGTCGCCCCGCTCCTCCAGCGACCGGCGGGCCGCCTCCGCCTCGGGCGTGCCCCGCCGGATCCGCGTGCCCGGGTACAGGCCGACCAGGTGCGACACGTGGCGATGCCGCGGCTCGGTCTCCACGACCTCCCGCTCCCACTCCAGCAACTGCCCGCGCGACCCGACCGGCAGCGGCGGCAGGCGGTCCGGCAGGGAGGTGTCCACCGGCAGGCCCAGCACCTCGCCCGCCTCGCGCAGCCGCGTGAACAGCTCCCACACCAGCGTCAGGTCCATCGTGGACCCCACGCCCACCGCCACCTCGTTGCCCGACGGGCTCAGGTAGTGGTTCTCCGGCGACGTGGACGGCGCGGTGGTGAGCGCGCCACCGCGCTCGAACACCCACGACCGGCAGAACTCGGCCGCGCCCAGCAGCACCGGCCACGCCCGCTCGCGCAGCCACGCCACGTCACCGGTGAAGGCGAAGTGCTCCCACAGGTGCAGCGACAGCCACACGCCGCCCATCGGCCAGTTCGCCCAGGCCGGGTCGCCCTGCACGGGCGTGGCCAGGAACCACGGGTCGGTGTTGTGGTGCGCGCACCAGCCGCCCGCGCCGTACAGCGCCCGCGCCACCCCCGCCCCGGACCGCGCCAGGCCCTCGACGAACTCCAGCAGCGGTTCGTGGCACTCGGGCAGCCCGGTCGGCTCGGCCGCCCAGTAGTTCATCTGCGTGTTGATGTTGACGGTGTAGTTCGACCGCCACGGCGGCTCCGGGTGCGGGTTCCACACGCCCTGGAGGTTCGCGGGCAGCGTGCCCGGCCGGGACGAGGCGATCAGCAGGTACCGGCCGTACTGGAACAGCAGGGCGGCGAAGGCCGGGTCGTCGGCGCGCCACGTGTCGGTCGGCCCGTCCGGCAGGGGGCCGAGGTCCAGCGCCACCCGGTCGAACAGCGCCCGGTGGTCGGCCACGGCCCGCTCCCGGAACGCCTCCCACGCGGGCGGGTCGGCCAGGCCGACGTAGAACACCGCGGCGCCCGGCTCGTCGACGCGGACGAGCGGCACGGGCGCGTCCAGCGACGCGGTCACCCCCGGCGCGCCCTCCACCCGCACGCCCAGCGCGTGGTGCTCGTAGGAGCACACCGCCTCCTGCCGCACGCCGTTCCCGTAGTCCACGGCGGCGACGCCCGTGCCCAGGTCCAGGGACCGCGAGTAGCCCCCGGCGGGCGTCACCCCGTGCAGCCGCAACGTGCCCAGCGGCTGGTAGACCCCGGTGTCCGGGCCCTGCACCGACCGCAGCAGCGCCTCGGCCCGCTCCGGGTCGCCCGCGAGCACGGCCTCCCGCGCCGCCAGGAACTCCGCCACGCCGTCCACCGGCCGCGCCGGGCCGCCGAGCCACACCCGGTCGTCGTTGAGGTCGAACCGGCCGGTGCCCCGGCACATCGCGCCGAACCGGCCGCTGCCCAGCGGCAGGGCCTCCTCCCACCGCTCAGCCGGCCTGCGGAACCAGAGCCGCGACACCGAACCTCCCCAGGGTCACCGAATCGGACACCGCGCCGCCGGTCAGCAGGTCGACGTGGTCGCCGGGCACGTCCAGCGAGACCTCGTCCACACCGTGGTTGACCAGGAACAGCACGTCACCGCGCCGCACCACCTCGACGCCGCGCGGCCGGGCGGGCGCCGGCCCGACACCGGCGCCCGCCAGCACGCGCTCGAACAACCGCACCGCCGCGCCCGCCTCGGGCCGGGTGGCCACGTACCACGCCGTGCCCGCGCCGTGCCGGTGGCGCAGCACCACGGGCGTGCCGTCGGCCAGCGCGGCCACCACCTCGGCGCCCTCGACCAGCAGGTCGTCGCGCCAGAAGTCGGCGGTGAACCCGCCCAGCTCCGCCGACGAGCAGGCGAGCACCTCGTCCGGGCCGAGCGGGACCACCTCCTCGACGCGCAGCCCCAGCAGCTCCCGCAGCGGCCCGGGGTAGCCGCCCGGGAACACCTGGTCGCGCTCGTCCACCACGCCGGAGAAGAACCCCACCACCACCGTGCCGCCGCCCGCGACGAACGACCGCAGCGGCTCGGGGTCGCGCACCAGGTACAGGTTCGGCACGACCACCAGCCGGTAGGCCGACAGGTCGGCGGCCGAGGCCGTGGCGGGCACGAAGTCGGCGGTCACGCCCAGCTCGAACAGCGGCCGGTAGCAGTCGCGCACCCGGTCGAGCAGGTCGAAGTCGCCGGACGGGTGCGCGTCCAGCTCGACCGCCCACCAGTTCTCCCAGTCCAGCACCACGGCCACGTCCGCGACCACGGGCGCGCCCGCCACCGGCGCCAGCGCCGCCAGGTCCCGCCCCAGCGCCTCGACCTCGCGGAACACCCGGCTGTCCGGTCCCGCGTGCGGCACCATCCCGGAGTGGAACTTCTCCGCGCCGCCCCGGGAGGCGCGCCACTGGAAGAAGCAGACCGCGTCCGCGCCGCGGGCCACCGCCTGCACGGACTGGGCCCGCAGCTGCCCGGCGGGCTTGGGCGGGTTGCGCCGCCGCCAGCTGACCGCGCCGGCGGCCTGCTCCATCAGCAGCCACGGGCCGCGCTTGAGCGAGCGCATGACGTCGAAGCTCAGCGCGCTGAGCACGTGCGACTCCGGGTCGGCCGGGTCGGGGTACCAGTCGTGCGAGACCACGTCCTCGTGCGCGGCCAGCGCCCAGCCGTCCACGACCGGGTTCAGGCCCATGAAGTTGGTGGTCACGGGCACGTCCGGGGTGATCCGGCGCAGCACGTCCCGCTCGGCCAGGAAGGACTCGACGAGGGTGTCGGAGCAGAACCGGGCGAAGTCCAGCCGCTGGCCGGGGTTGATCAGGTAGGGCGCGCGGCGGGGCGGGATCACCTCGTCCCACGCGCCGTAGCGCTGGCTCCAGAACACCGTGTGCCAGGCGTCGTTCAGCTCCTCCAGGGTGCCGTACCGGTCGCGCAGCCAGTGCCGGAAGTGCGCGGCGGTGGTGTCGCAGTGGCACACCTGGCCCAACTCGTTGCCCACGTGCCACAGCGCGAGCGCCGGGTGGTCGGCGTAGCGCCGGGCCAGGTCGGCGACCAGGGTCAGGGCGTGCTCCCGGTACACCGGCGAGGAGGGGCAGAACTGGTTGCGCGAGCCGTAGGCGAGCCGCCGGCCGTCGAAGTCCACCGGCAGCGTCTCCGGGAACCGGTGGCCCAGCCACGGCGGCGGCGACGCGGTGGGCGTGGCCAGGAAGACCCCGATCCCGCTCGCGTGCAGCAGGTCGAGCACCCGGTCCAGCCAGCCGAAGTCCCGCTCGCCGGGCCGCGGCTCGATCCGGGCCCAGGAGAACACGCCGACCGTCACGGTGTTCACGCCGGCCCGGCGCATCAGCTCGACGTCCTGCGCCCACACCTCCTCCGGCCACTGCTCGGGGTTGTAGTCGCCGCCGTACCGGATGCCCCTCATCCCTTGATCGCCCCCACGATCACGCCCTTGGTGAAGTGCTTCTGCACGAACGGGTACACGACCAGCACCGGCACGACCGCGATCACCACCACGGCCATCTTCACCGCCAGCGTCGCCACCAGGCCGCCCGAGCCGTCCAGCGTGGAGTCCGCGGGGCTGGCGCCGGGGATGGGCTGGCCCTGGAGGACGTAGGTGCGCAGCACGAGCTGGAGCGGCCACTTGTCGGTGGAGTTGAGGTACAGGAAGGCGTTGAAGAACGCGTTCCAGTAGCCGACCGCGTAGAACAGCGCGATCACCGCCGTCACGCCCTTGGACAGCGGCAGCACGATCCGGGTCAGCACGCCGAAGTCGCTCGCGCCGTCGATGCGGGCGCTGTCCACCAGGTCCTGGGGGATGTTCATGAAGAACGACCGCAGCACCACCAGGTTGAACGCCGCCACCGCGCCGGGCAGCACGAGCGCCGCGTAGGTGTCCAGCAGGCCCAGGGACTGCACCAGCAGGTAGGTCGGGATGAGGCCCGGTCCGAACAGGAACGTCAGCAGCACCGCGAACAGCAGCGGCCGGTGCGCGAACGAGCCGGGTCGGGACAGGCCGTAGGCCGCCAGCAGCGTCACGATCGTGCTGAACAGCGTGCCGACGACCGTGATGCCGGTGCTGACCAGCACCGAGCGGGTCACGGTGCCGCCGGAGAGCAGCTCGGCGTAGGCGGCGAAGGTGATGCCGTCGGGCACCACCACGAGCCCGCCCGCCCTGGTGATGGCCGAGGAGGGCGAGACGCTGGTCAGCACCACCACCCACAGCGGGAACAGCACGGCCAGCAGCACCACGCCGACCAGCACGCCCTTGGCCGCCTGGCCGAGGCGCGTGGGCGGTTCCTCCCACACGGGGCGGGTCCGGGTCGGGCGTTCGTGGGCCGGGCGCCGGCGGGTCGGTCGCGGACGGGTCCGCACGGTGGTCATCGGGAGTACACCCCCTGCTCGCCGGCCAGGTGCGCGACCTTGTTGGCCGCCAGCACCAGCGCCAGCCCGACCAGGCCCTTGACCAGGCCCGCGGCCGCCGCGTAGGCGAAGTCGGAGTTGACCACGCCGGTGAAGTACACGTAGGTGTCCAGCACCTCGGCCGTGGCCGCGCCGACCGCGTCGCGCTGGAGCAGGAACTGCTCGAACCCGACCGTCAGCGCCTCGCCCAGGCGCAGGATCAGCAGCAGCACCACCACCGGGACCAGCGCGGGCAGCGTCACGTGCCACAGCCGCCGCCACCGGCCCGCGCCGTCCACCGCCGCCGCCTCGTACAGCGAGGTGTCGATCGTCGACAGCGCCGCCAGGAACACGATCGCGCCCCACCCGGCGTCCTTCCACACCGACTGCGCGGTCACCAGCGCCAGGAACAGGTCCGGGTCGGTCATCACGTCGACCGGCGAGAACCCGTGCGAGCGCAGGAACTGGTTGAGCACCCCCGCCCCGCCGACCATCTGCTGGAACAGCGTGATCACCAGCACCCAGGAGAAGAAGTGCGGCAGGTACACCACGCTCTGCACGAGCATCCGCAGCCGCGGGCTCAGCAGGCTGTGCACCAGCAGCGCCAGCCCGATCGGCACCGGGAAGTAGAACACGAGCTGGAACGCGGTGATGGTCAACGTGTTGACCGTGGCGTCCCAGAACCCGGGGTCGGTCAGGATGCGCTCGAAGTTGGTGAACCCGATCCACGGGCTGCCCGCGATCCCCACGTAGGGCGAGTAGTCCTGGAACGCCACCACGTTGCCCAGCAGCGGCACGTAGTGGAACACCGCCAGCAGCCCGATCGCCGGCGCCACCATCACCAGCAGCACCCAGTCCCGCCGCAGCCGCCGCACCCACCGGGGGGACCGGGCCGGGGGGACCGGGCGGCCCGCCGTGGCGGCGGGCCGCTCCAGCAGGTCAGCGCCCGGCATCGGACAGCGCCTTGTCGTAGAACTCGCGCAGCTCGTCGCCGCCGGCCTTGCGCCAGTCCTCTGCGAGCTTGCCGACCTGGTCCACGGGCGTGCGACCGCGCAGGATGTCGTTGGTGCGGTCCTCGAACTGCTTGGGCAGCTTGGAGTGCTCGGCGGGCTCCTCGATGCGCAGGCCGAACGTGGGCGGCTTCACCTGGTGCTCGTAGGCGTCGGCGAGCCAGCCGTGCAGCGACTTGACGTAGTCCGGGTACTGCGACTCGACGATGGCGTCCGGCGGGCCGGACAGGAAGCCGTAGGTGAGCGTGATCTCCTTGCGGCCCAGCTCGTTGAGGTCGGGCGCACCGCTCGCGTTGCGGGCGCTGTGCTGCCCCTCGACGCCGTAGCGCAGCAGGAAGTGCTCCTCGGTGCCGACGGGCGCGGCGGCGAAGTTCGCCACCCGCAGCAGCTCGCGCACCCGGTCGTCGGGGACGTCCTTGCGGATCAGGGTGACCATGGCCGTGGCCGGGCTCACCGGGTAGCCCGGCTTGCCGCCGTCGTGCGCGAACAGCGGCATCGCCTCCATGCCGAAGCCCGGGTTCGTGGGCCGCTGCTGGGCCAGCGCCTCGCGCCACGCGCCCAGGCCGTCCTGGTAGACCAGCATCTGGCCGCCCGCGAACAGCTCCTTCATCCGCGTGGTGTTGCCCGCGACCAGGTCGGGGTGCACGTAGCCCGCCGCGTAGAGGCTCTGGGTGAACTTGACCGCCTCGGTGTACGCCTCGGTCTCGATGACGTTGACGACCTTGCCGGAGGAGTCGCGGCTCCAGTCGCCCGGGCTGCCGAACGCCCGGACGATCGAGCGGAACACGTCGCCGACCGCCCACCGGTTGTTCGCCGGGTCGTTGATCCGCTTGCACAGCGCGGCGAACTCGTCGGCGCTCTCGGGCGGCTCCACGCCGAGCTGCTCGAACAGGTCGCTGCGGTAGAACAGGGTTTCGGGGAACGGCCTGTCCGGGAACGGCACGCCGTAGAGTCGACCGCCGTAGACGCACGCGTTCCACGCGTCGGTGGGGATGTTGGCCAGCAGCGGGTAGTCCTTGACCTTGTCGCCGGCGAGGAAGTCGGTCAGGTCGCGGAACACCTCACCGACGCCCTCGCTGAACCGGGGCGGGATGGTGAACGTCGGCATGACGGTCAGCTCGGGCACCTGCTTGGCGGCCATGATCGCGGCCAGCTTCGCCTGGTAGTCGCTGCCCTGCACCAGGTCGAACTTCACCACGCCGCCGAGGCGGGAGTTGACCACGTCGTAGTAGGAGTTCTCGCCGAGCCCCGGCGGGACGGGCCAGAACGCGGGGGTCATCGCGGTGACCTCGCCGCCGTTCAGCGGCTTGTCCCTGACCGCGGCGACCAGCTCGCGGGGGAACGACAGGTAGCCCGGGGAGGAGCCGCCGACACCGGGCAGGTCCGGCTTGGCGAACTCGACCGGCACGTGGGCCGGCAGCACCCGGGACAGCGCGTCGGCGTCGAGCGCGGTGCCGGTGTGCTGCTGCGCCGACGAGCCGCAGCCCACGAGCAGCGTGCCGCCGGCCGCCGCGGTGAGGGAGAGGAAGCCCCTGCGGTTGAGAATCATGAACGCCCCTTAGCGTCTAATCCAGGGAGTCGCGCGCCTTCGCGCGTGAAGAGGGG
>NZ_JBHWIE010000305.1:0-8653 GCF_042732085.1 Actinosynnema sp. NPDC059797 | reverse complement strand
GAGTCGATGAGCAGATCAGCCGAGGCCGTCGTGGTGACCACCGGCCACCTGGGAACCGACGCCGTCGCCCCGACCGGGCCAGCGCGAATTCCGAGCGACGAGGCCCCGGCGACCCGCCCGCGAATCAGCCACCAGGACGACGAAAACCGATCGGGATGGGCAATCCGGGCGCGACCGCGCACCGGAACGGTCGGCGCGGTCGCGCCCGCGCCGAATCGGTCGATGTGGTCCCCGAACGCGCAAAGTTCTTCCCCTGCCGCCGGTGTTCGGCAGGGGATGTCCCGATCAGGCAGGGGCTTTTCCCGGACTTTTCGACCGCCGCCCGGGCTCACCGGTCGCCCCCGATCCCGGTGTCAGGCGTCGCGGCGCTTGAGGAGCACCCCGCCCGCGACCACGGCGGCGACCGCCCACGCCGCGAGCACCGTGACTGCGGTGCCCGGCCCGTACGGCTCCACGGCCCGGTCGATCAGGTACCCGCCCGCCGACAGCGGCAGGTACTGGCCCATGGTGTTGAGGATGGCGCTGTCCACCGCTTGGAACGCGGCGGGCAGGCCGAACACCGCCAGCAGGGCGATCGCGAAGGTGCCCGCGGTGCTGCGGATGATGAAGCCGAGCCCCATGCTGAACACGCCGAGCGAGGTCAGGTAGACGGTGACCGCGAAGACGTCGCGCACGATGTCGTCGACGCCGCCGCTGCGGTACGGGCCGAGCGCGATCCAGGCGATGCCGTCCCCGAGCAGGCCGAACACGATCCCGGTCGCGGCGCACACGACGGTGACCACCGTCGTCTTGGCCACGATCATCCGACCCCGCTTCGGCACCCACTGGAGGGTCGAGCGGATGCTGCCGGTTTGGTACTCCGAGCACACTGCGATGATCGCCAGCGCGATGATGGCGAACTGCACCAGCTGCAACCCGGAGACGCCCACGCTGCCCACCGGGACCGAGCCGGGTTGGCCGTTCTCGGCTTGGACCTGGAGCCGGGTGGCCAGCGCGATCACGGCCGTGAAGGCGGCCAGCAGCAGCGTGGAGGCGATCAGGGTCCACCACGTCGAGCGCAGCGTCCAGAACTTGCTCCACTCCGACGACACCGCGCCGGGGAACCCGCCGCCGCGCGGGGCGGGCAGCGCGGCGTTCGACGCCCTGGCCCGCGCGCGCTCCGCCTGGGGAACGAGGTTGTTCGCCATGTTCAGACCTGCGCTTCCGTGTTCGCGGCGCCCTTGGACGGCGCGCCGTACTCGACGCTGGCGCCGGTGATCTCCATGTAGGCCTCCTCCAACGAGGCTTCGACAACCCGCAGCTCGTGCAGCCGCACACCCTCCTGGAAGGCGAGGTCGCCGATCTCGGCGACGGCGCTGCCCGCGACGGTGATGCTGTCGGAGGTCTCCGTGGTGATGGTGAACGAGTGGCGCAGCAGCTGCTCGCGCAGCCGGTCGAGGTGGGCGGGATCGGGCACCCGCACCCGCACGGCGGTGGCGGAGCTGTTGCCGATGATGGACTCGATCGGCCCTTCGGCGATGAGCTTGCCCTTGCCGATGACGACCAGGTGGTCGGCGGTCAGCTGCATCTCGCTCATCAGGTGGCTGGACACGAAGACCGTCCGGCCCTCGCCGGCCAGCTCGCGCACCAGCTCGCGCACCCAGCGCACGCCGTCCGGGTCGAGGCCGTTGACCGGCTCGTCGAGGATGAGGATGTCCGGGTCGCCCAGCAGCGCGCCGGCGATGCCCAGCCGCTGCCCCATGCCGAGGGAGAACGCACCCGCCCTCTTGCGCGCCACATTCTCCAGGCCGACGATCTCCAGCACCTCGTCGACCCGGGACAGGGGGATGCCGTTGCTGCGGGCCATCGCGATCAGGTGGCTGCGGGCCCGGCGGCCGGGGTGCAGCGACTTCGCGTCGAGCAGGGCGCCCACGCGCCGCAGCGGGTGGCTCAGCGCCGCGTAGGGCTTCCCGTCGATCAACGCCCGACCCCCGGAAGGGCTGTCGAGCCCGAGGATCATGCGCATGGTGGTGGACTTGCCGGAACCGTTGGGCCCCAGGAAGCCGGTGACCCGTCCCGGAGCGATCTCCAGGTCCAGGTCGTCTACGGCCACGGTGTCCCCGTAGCGTTTCGTCAGCCCGCTCAGCGTGATCAAGGAAGCCCTCCGTCGGTGGTGTCGTGATCGAGGTTAGGGGCTGCCGACGACCGATCCATCGGTCCTAAGCAGCATGCGACCGGGACTTTCGACAGAGTCCGTTCGGGTGATCAACAACGCCGACGGCCCCGACGGCGCGGTGCCGTCGGGGCCGTCACGGCCTGCTGAGGAGGGCGTTCAGTCGGCCGCCGTCTTTTCCATCGCCTCGACCAGGCTGCGCGGGCGCATGTCGGTCCAGGTGCGCTCGATGAAGTCCAGGCAGGACTGCCGGTCGGTTTCCTGGAGCGCCACCGACCACCCCGCCGGCACGTCGGCGAAGGTCGGCCACAGCGAGTACTGCCCCTCGTCGTTGACGAGCACGGCGTACCGGCCATCGGGGTCCTCGAACGGGTTCGTCACCGCTGTCATCCCTCCCTGTCCGTCCCGGCCCCGGAGGCCAGGACACGGCTGATCTCGTCGACCGCCCGTTCGACGGTCATCAGGTCCTCGTGCCCGCCGGGCACGACGTGCTCGGCGAGCAGCCCACCCGTGAGGCCGCGCCACGCCGCCGCCGACCACCTCGGGTCGCCCCGCCGGGCCGTGTCCTCGGCGGTGAACACCACGGCGTCGCCGTCGAACGGGTCGAGCCGCACGTCGCGGGTGAGCCGGCTGGTGTTGACGAAGACCGCGGACGCGGCACGGGGATCCCCGCCGGGCAGGTGCCCCATCGGGTGCCCGCGCTCGGCCAACCGGGCGGCGAGGTCCGCCGCGCCGCGGTCGTCGAGGGTCCGGGGGTCCACGCCCAGGTCGCCGGCGAGCTGCGCGTACGCCTCGTCCTCCGACCACTCCCCCGCCCCACCCGGGTCGGGCGGGTAGGCGTCGACGAGGGCGAGCAGCTCGACCCGCGCCCCGGCGGCGCGCAGCGCGGTCGCGACACGGTGCGCCAAGAGCCCACCGGACGACCAGCCGAGCAGGCGGTACGGCCCGCTCGGGTGGGCGGAGCGGATCACCTCGACGTAGTCGGCCACCATCTCCTCGACGGTGGCGGCGGGTTCCTCGCCGACGCGCAGCCCCTTCGCCTGCACGGCGTACACCGGTCCGGTCGACCGGCGGGCCAGCGGGCCGTAGCACCAGCCGAGCCCCAGGCCCGGGTGCAGGCAGAACAGCGGCGGCCCGGCGCCCTCGGCGCGCAGCGGCAGCAGGACCTCCAGCGGGTCGGACGGGCCGCCCGCGCGCTCGGCGAGCGCCGCCGGTGTCGGCGCGACGAACAGGTCGCGGATGGACACCTCGCGCCCCAGCGCCTCGACCACCCGGCCCACCAGGTCGGTGACCAGCAGCGAGTGGCCGCCCAGCTCGAAGAAGTCGTCGTGCACGCCGACGTCGGGCAGGTCGAGCACGGCGGCGAAGCACGCGCACAGCGCTTCCTCCACCGGGGTCCGGCTCCGCCGGTCCGCTCGCGGCACGGGCGCGGGTTCGGGCAGCGCCGCCCGGTCGACCTTCCCGTTGGGGGTCAGCGGAAGGCCGTCCACCAGCACGACCCGGTCCGGGACCAGGTAGCGGGGCAGCGTGGCGAGCAGGTGGGCCCGCAGGGCGGGCGCGGTGGCGGCGGCACCCGGAGCCGGCACCGCGTACGCGGCCAGCCGCCGGTCGGTGGGCGTGCGCCGCCACACCGCGACCGCCGCTTCGACGACGTCGGGGTGCGCCGCCAGCGCGGCCTCGACCTCCGCCGGTTCGACCCGGAAGCCGCGGATCTTGACCTGCTCGTCCACCCTGCCGACGAACTCCAGCACCCCGTCGGGCCGCCACCGGGCCAGGTCGCCGGTGCGGTACATCCGGGTCCCGGGCGCGCCGTGCGGGTCGGGGACGAACCGCTCGGCGGTGAGCGCACGCGCGCCGTGGTAGCCGCGGGCCAGTGCGGGTCCCGCGATGAACAGCTCGCCCGCGACGCCGGGCGGCGCCGGGCGCAGCGCCGGGTCCAGCACGTAGAGGCGGGAGTTGCGGAACGGCCTGCCGATCGGCACCCGGCCGGTGTCGGTCGGGCCGCACCGCCACCAGGTGACGCCGATGGTGGCCTCTGTGGGGCCGTAGCCGTTGACCATCCGCCGGTCCGCGGCCCAGCGGGAGACCAGCTCGGGCGGGCAGACGTCACCGCTGACGATGAGCGTGACCCCGGGCGCGAGCCCGCCGTCGGGCAACCCGGCCACCACCGCGGTCGGCAGCGCGACTTGCGTGACCCGGTGTCGCGCCGCGAACGCGGCCAACGCGGCCCCGCTCGGGCGCTCGTTGGGCGCCAGCACGACCGCGGCGCCGCTGAGCAGGCCCCCGAAGACGTTCCAGAGCGAGGCGTCGAAGCTGGAGGACACCAGTTGCAGCAACCGGCTGCGCTCGGAGACGCCGAAGTGCTCGGTCTGCTCCTTGACCAGGTCGACCACGCCGGTGTGGGTCAGCACCACGCCCTTGGGCCTGCCCGTGGAGCCCGACGTGTAGATGGTGTACGCCGCATTGGCCACCCGCGGCGGCGGCGCGTCCGCGTCGGTCAGCGGCTCACCGGACCGCCCGGCCAGGTCCGCGACGACGGCGGGGTCGTCGAGCGCCACGACGGGCGCGGCGCCGTGCGCCCCGCCCCGGGCCCACCCGGTGGTGGTCAGCACGAGCACCGGGTCCGCGTCGGCGAGCATGAAGGCCACCCGGTCGGGCGGGTACTCGGGGTCGACGGGCAGGTAGGTGGCTCCGGAGGCGAACACCGCGAGCAGCGCCACCACCCAGTCCGGGGAGTGCGGCAGGGCCACCGCGACGGGTCGCTCCGGCGCGGCGCCGTGCTCCACCAGCAGCCGGGCCAGTCGGTTGACCGCCGCGGACAGCTCCCGGTAGGTCAGCTCCACCGGGTCGCCACCGCCGTCGCCGTCGTGGACCAGGGCGACCCGGTCGGGCACGCGGGAGGCGGTGGCGGCGAACAACGCGGGCACCGTGGCGGGCGAGGTGGCCGGGTCGACCGGGTTCCAGGTGTTGAGGATGAGGTCCGCCTCGCCGGGTTCGAGCAGGTCGACCTCGCCGACGCGCAGCTCGGGCGAGCGGGTGAGCCGGTCGAGCGCCAACAGCAGGCGGCGGCCGAGCAGCTCGGCGGTGTCCGGCCGGAACAGGTCCGTGCGGTACTCGACGACGCCGTGCAGCGGCGGGTGTTGGGCGCCGGTGCCCCGGTGCGGGGAGAAGCCGAACGCGAGGTCGAACTTGGACACCCCGGTGTCCACCGGCACGGCCTCGGCCGAGAGCCCGTCGAGGAACTCCGCCCCCGCGTCGGGCCCGGTGGTGTTGTCGAGCGTGAGCAGCACCTGGAACAGCGGGTGCGCGGCGGTCGAGCGGGTCGGGTTGAGCAGTTCCACCAGCCGTTCGAAGGGCACGTCCTGGTTGTCGTAGGCGGCGAGGTCGACCGCGCGGACCCTGGCCAGCAGCTCGGCGAAGGTGGGGTCGCCCCGCAGGTCGGTGCGCAGCACGAGCGTGTTGGCGAAGAACCCGACCAGGTCGTCGAGGGCGTTGTCGGTGCGGCCGGCGATCGGTGTCCCGAGCGGGATGTCCTCACCCGCGCCCATCCGGCCCAGCACGACGGCCAGCGCGGCCTGGAGCACCATGAAGGTGGTCACCCGGTGGTCGCGGGCCACGCCCGCGATCCGCGCGTGCAGCTCGGCGGGCACGGTGAAGCCGACCGCGTCGCCGCGCGGCGACCCGATGGCGGGCCGGGCGTGGTCCAGCGGCAGGTCGAGGTGTTCGGGCAGGTCCCGCAGGGCCGTGCGCCAGTGGTCGAGCTGGCGGGTGAGGGGGCCGGCGGAGTCGTCCGCGCCGTGGAGCAGGTCGTGCTGCCACTGCGCCCAGTCCGCGTACTGGACGGGCAACGGCGCCCAGTCCGGGGCCCGGCCCGCCCGCCTGGCCGCGTAGGCCCGGCCGAGGTCGGTCAGCAGCGGTCTGCGGGACCACCCGTCGGCCGCGGTGTGGTGCACCACGAGCAGCAGGACGTTGTCCTCCGGGCCGAGGGAGAACAGGCCGGTGCGCAGCGGGGGTTCGGCGGCCAGGTCGAAGGGGACGGCCGCGGCGGTGGCGAGGTCGTCGGCCAGCCGCTCGGCCGACGTGGCGGTGACGGGCAGCCGCGGCACGGCCTCGTGGGGGGCCAGGACCACCTGCCGCGGTTCGCCGCCGTCGCCGACCAGGGTGGTGCGCAGCGACTCGTGCCGCTCGACCAGGTCGGCCAGCGCGGAGCGGAGCGCCGCGAGGTCCGGTTCACCGCGCAGGCGCAGGGCGACCGGGATGTTGTAGGTGGACGAGGGTCCTTCCATCCGGTCGAGGAACCACAGCCTGCTCTGCGTCGACGACAGCGGGACGGGCCGGTCGTGGCCCCGTGGCCGGACCTCCGGCCTGCTCCCGGCCGCGGTGTCCAGGGCCGCCGCCAGGCCGGCCGGCGTCGGCGAGTCGAAGAGGCGGCGGAGCTCGACCTCGACGCCGAGCACCGACCGGATCCGGCTGATCAGCCTGGTGGCGGACAGGGAGTGCCCGCCGAGGTCGAAGAAGCTGTCGTCCACGCCGACCTCGGGCAGGTTGAGCAGGTCGGCGAACAGGCCGCACAGGACCTCCTCGCGAGGCCCGCGGGGCGCCCGGCCCGCCACCGGCGCGTCCCGGTCGGGCCGGGCCTCCGAGAGGGCGCGGCGGTCGACCTTCCCGTTCGGGGTCAGCGGGAACGCGTCGACGAGCTCGATCGTCGCGGGGATCATGTAGTCGGGCAGCACGGCGGCCAGCGCCTCCCGCAGCTCCCGCGGCGCGGGCGCCGCGCCGCGGGAGGGCAGGACGTGGCCGACCAGGTGCACGCCGCCCGCGTCCTGGACGGCGAGCACCACGGCCGCGGCGACGCCTGGCCGCGCGGCCAGCGCGGCCTCGACCTCGCTCGGCTCCACCCGGAAGCCCCGCACCTTGACCTGGTCGTCGGCCCGGCCGACCCAGGTCAGCTCGCCGTCACCGGCCACCCGCACCACGTCCCCGGTGCGGTACATCCGCCCACCGGGCGGCCCGAACGGGTCGGCGACGAACCGCTCGGCGCTCAGCCCCGGTCGGCCCGGGTAACCGCGCGCGAGCCCCGTGCCCGCGAGGTAGAGGTGCCCTGTTCCGCCGGGTGGGACCGGGCGCAGCGCCGAGTCGAGCGTGTACGCGCGGGCGTGCGCCGCGGGCTTGCCGATCGGCACGACCTCGGGCACGGCCGTGCCGGCGCGCGCGGTGTAGGTCGTGGCGTACGACGTAGCCTCGGTGGGGCCGTAAGCGTTGGTGAGCACCAGGCCCGGACACGCGTCGAGCACGGCCCGCACCGCCGGGCGCGCCACCTGCTCCCCTCCGACCCACAGCTGCCGCAGGGAGCGCGGCAGGGCGTGGCCCGCCTCGACCAGCACCGGCAGCATGGCCGCGGTCAGGCACGCGCCGGTGACGCGCTCGGTCTCCAGGAGGCGCACCAGCGCGGCCGGGGACAGCTCGTCGGGCGGCGCGAACACGACGGTGCCGCCGGTGAGCAGGGTGGGCCACACCTCGTTGGTGGCGGCGTCGAAGGCGTGCGGCGACTGCGCCAAGACCCGCTCGCGGGCGCCGTCGACCCACGAGTGGTCGCGCGCCAGGTCGACGACGGCGCGGTGGGTGACGGCCACGCTTTTGGGCCCGCCGGACGAGCCGGAGGTCTGCATGAGGCAGGCGAGCTGGTCGGGCAGCGGACGGGCGTCCGGCTCGGGCAGGGGCGCGTCATCGTCGGGGCCCAGGACGGCGACGCCGAGCGCGCCGGCGCGCCCGGCGGAGGCGTCGTCGGACAGGACCAGGCGCACGCCGGCCCCGGCGAGCACGCGGCGGAGCCGGTCGTCGGGGTGGGCCTGGTGCAGCGGCAGGTAGGCGCCGCCGGCCTTGAGCACGGCGAGTTCGGCCACGACCACGTCCGGCCCGCGCCGCATGAGCAGCGCCACCGGGTCCTCGGGCCCCACCCCCGCCGCGACCAGCCTGCGCGCCAGCCGGTCCGCCCTGGCGTCGAGTTCGGCGTAGGTCAGGTCGAGTCCGTCGGCGCGCAGCGCGATCGCGTCGGGCGCCGCGGCGGCGACCAGGGCGAACACCGCGGGCACGCTCGTGGCGGGCGCGCCCGCCGCGTCGCGATCGACCACCCCGCGGTCGGCAAGGTCTCGATCGGCCACGACGCGGTCTGCCAAGTCGCGATCGGCCAGGTCGAGCTCGCCGACCGGCCGCCCCGGGTCGTCGAGCAGCCTCTCCAGGACCCGCGCCAGCCGCCTGGCCACGGAGTCCGCGGTGGCCTCGTCGACGACGTCGGGGCGGTAGTCGAGGCGCAGGCGCAGGCGCGGGCCGGGGACGGCGACGAGCCCGAGCGGGTAGTGGGTGCTGTCCCGCCCGCTGATCCCGAGGACCCGCGTCCCCGAGCCGCCCGGGACGACCGCGCCGCCGCCGTCGTGCGGGTAGTTCTCGAAGACGGTCATGGTGTCGAACAGCTCACCCGCGCCGACGACCCGCTGCACGTCG
>NZ_JBHWIE010000304.1:0-8675 GCF_042732085.1 Actinosynnema sp. NPDC059797 | reverse complement strand
TGGGGGGGGGCGGCGGGGGGGGGGTGGGGGCGGGGCCCCGCCCCGGCGCCCGCCCGCGGGGGGCGGCCTCGTCCGGGCCCCCCACCGGGGGGCGGGGGGGGGGCCCCTCGGCCGTGCGCGCGGCGGGCCTACGCGGTGACGGGGTCCGCCGCGGCGCCGGCGGTGGTGCCGACGGCCGGCGCCTCGCCCGGCACCTTGAGCAGACCGGTCGCCCACGTGGCGGGCAGCACCACGGCGCAGACGACCAGGCCGGTGAGGACCACCGCGTTCGGGCCGCCGGAGGACAGCGCCAGCCCACCGGCCACCGCGCCCACGGCGATGCCCGCGTTCACCGCGGAGGCGCCCAGCGTGGCGGCCAGGTCGCCGCCCGGACCGGCCAGCGTGATGACCCGCAGCTGGAGCGACGGGACGAGCCCGAAGCCGACCAGGCCCCACAGCGCCAGCGCCGCGGTCGCGAACACCGGCGACGCGCCCAGCAGGTAGAGCCCGCCCAGCGCGACGATCAGCAGCACGTTGGCGACGACCAGCGTGCGCGTCGCGCTGCGGTCGGCGAACCGGCCGCCGAAGAACGTGCCGATGGCGCTCGCGATGCCGTAGGCGAGCAGGAAGGCGCTGATCAGCGAGCCGGTGATGCCGGTGACCTCCTCCAGGTACGGCGCGAGGTAGGTCAGCACGGTGAACTGCCCGCCCAGCAGCAGGAAGCCCACCCCGAGCGTGGCGAGCACCCGGCCCGCGAACGCCGACTTCGCCTGCGCGCCGAGCCCGGTGGGCGCGGCGCTCCGCACCGGCGGCACCAGCAGCAGCGTCGCGGTGAGCGCGATGACGCCCAGGACGACGATGCCGGCGAAGGCCGCCTGCCACCCCATCGCCTGGCCGATCAGCGTGCCGAGCGGCACGCCGAGGACGGTGGACACCGCGATGCCGCCGAAGACCATGCCCATGGCCTGGCCGCGCTTGTTCGGCGCCACCAGCGCGGCGGCGATCGTCGACGCCACGCCGATGAACAGCCCGTGGACCGCGCCGGTCGCCAGGCGGGCGGCCAGCAGCGCGCCGAACCCGACGGCGAACACGGCGAACAGGTTGCCGGCGATGTAGACCACGAGCGACGCCCACAACAGCGTGCGGCGGCCGAACCGGATGGTCAGGGCGGTCACGATCGGACCGCCGACGGAGATGCCGAGCGCGTAGGCCGTGACGAGCTGCCCGGCCGTGCTCACCGACACCGACAGGTCGTCGGCGACCAGGTTCAGGATGCCGACGATCACGAGTTCCGCCGTGCCGATGACGAAGGCTCCCAGCGCCAGCGCCAACAGGGCCACGGTGCTGCGGGGGTGCCCCTCGCCCGTCTGCGTGGTCGTGCTCATGTCCAGTACCTCGTCTTCCTCGCGGGTGTCGTGCTCAGACCGCTGCGGCGGCCAGGCCGACCAGACCGGCCTCCGCGACCGGGTGGTCCTCGCCGCCCTTGCCGCCGGCCACGCCGACGGCACCGACGACCACGCCGTCGATCGTGATCGGCGCCCCGCCGGGCAGGATCACGACGTCCGGCTGGGCGGACAGGCCGGCCAGCAGCGGCGGGATGCCCGCCGCGAACTGCACGAAGTCCTCTGTGGACATCCCGATGCCGGCCGCGGCGATCGCCTTGCCGGTGGCCAACGAGGTGTTGAGGAACGTCGCGCCGTCCATCCGCTCGAACGCCTTGAGGTTGCCGCCGTCGTCGACGACCGAGATGGCGACGCTGACCCCCAGCTCCTCCGCGCGCGCGAGGGCGGCGTCGAGCACGCGTCGGGCGTCGTGCCGGGAAAGGGTGACCGTGCTCATGCACTGCTCCTAGAGTGTCGTGCTGCCTGGATCCGCTACCGGTAAGTGACGTCGAGCAGGCCGAACGCCTGACCCGCGAGGATCGGGTCGAAGTACTCCCAGTACTCGTACAACTTCCCGTCGTCGTCGAACTTGAAGACGCCGAGGTAGCTGTTGTGGTACTCCTCTCCGCTGCCCTTGAGCACCAGGTCCGAGTCGAAGCGGGCGAGCACGGTGTCGCCGTCCGCCCACACCTCCCTGATCGGGAAGCTCAGCTCGGAGAAGTTGTCCGGCATCCCCTTCCACCGCTCGTGGATCGCCGCCTTGCCGACGATGTGGGCGGGGAACATCCGGGTGCCGTACGGGTAGTAGTGGTCCGCGTCCTCGGCCCACAGCTCCATCCACGCGGGGATGTCGCCCTCTTCGAGCAGGCGGAGGAACTCGGACACCGCCGCGGTGTTGCGGTCGCGCAGGGCACCGCCTTCGTCGGCCATGGGGAACCCCCGGTCTTCCGGTCACGTGGACCCCCAGCATCGCGCCGCGCGCGAAGGGGGAACCAGGACCGACTGGTCGTGGCACCGCGAGTACCAGGTTGGGCCGGGGCGTTCGCGCAGGTCGTCCCGACGACCCGCGCCCGCGCCCGGAAGCACCACTCTTCCGGGTGACAGACCGGTGTCGACCGCCCACGCACTCCGTGCGATCGCCGTGGGCAACCCCCGGATCCCGGCCCTAGTGTCCCGGACATCCCCCCTCGCCGTTGGAGGACCGATGACCACCACGACCTCTTCCCCGTCCCGCACCGTCGCCAACGCCCTGCGGGCGGTCGTCCGCTGCCCCGTGCTGGTCCCGGGCTCACCGGAGTACGACCGCGGCCGGCGGGTGTGGAACGGCCTGGTGGACCGGCGCCCGGCGGCGGTCGTGCGGTGCGCGGACGCGGCCGACGTGGCGGACGCGGTGCGGGTCGCCCGCGACCACGGCGCGCCGCTGTCGGTCCGGGGCGGCGGCCACGACTGGGGCGGTCGGGCGATCCGCGAGGGCGGCGTGGTGCTCGACCTCTCCGCGATGCGCGGGGTGGACGTCGACGCCGGCGCGCGGACCGCCCGGGTCCAGGGCGGGTCGTTGGCGGGCGGGGTCGCCGCGGCCCTGGCGGCGCACGGGCTGCGCGCGGTGACCGGCACGGCCAACGCGGTCGGCATCGCCGGGCTGACGCTGGGCGGCGGCTACGGACCGCTGCTCGGCGCGCACGGGCTCGCGGCGGACAACCTGCTGGGCGCGGAGGTCGTCCTGGCCGACGGCACACCGGTGACCGCGGACGCCGAGGAGAACCCGGACCTGTTCTGGGCGCTGCGCGGCGGCGGCGGCAACTTCGGCGTCGTCACCGGCCTGCGCTACCGGGTGCACCCGATCCCGACCGTGCTGTCCGGCATGGCGATGTTCCCGCTGGCGCAGGCGCCCGCCGTGCTGCGCGGCTACCGGGAGCTGCTCGCCGAGTCGCCGGACGAGCTGGCGCTCATCGGCGGCTTCTCCAGCGGCCCCGACGGCAGCCCGCTGATCATGCTGTACCCGACGTGGAGCGGGAACCACGCGGCGGGCGAGCCGTACCTGCGGCGGATCCGGTCGCTGGGCACGCCGGTGTTCTCGCGGTTGGGCCCGATGACCGCGCCCGAGCAGCTCGGCCTGCTCGACCCGTACGTCGTCGACGGCAGGCACAACACGGTGACGAACCGGTGGTTGCCCGCGCTCACCGAGGACGTGTGCGACGTGCTGGTCGACGCCACCCGGCGGGTCACGTCGCCGCTGTCCTCGCTGACGCTGCACCACTTCCACGGCGCGGCGACCCGCGTGCCCGTCTCGTCGACCGCGTTCGGGCTGCGGGACGAGCACGTGCTGCTGGAGGTCATCACCACCTGGGCGCCCGGTTCCCCGGACAGCGGCGGCGCCCACCGCGAGTGGGCGGACGCGCTGGTGGAGGAGCTGGAGCCGACGGCGCTGCCCGGCGGTTACCCGAACCTGCTCGGCCCCGACGACCACGAGCGCGCGATGGCCGCGTTCGGCCCCAACACCGCGCGGTTGCTGGAGGTCAAGCGGCGCTTCGACCCGGACGGCGTGTTCACCGCGGTGCCCGGCCTGCTCCCGGCCGCGGGCTGAGGGCCGTCCCGGCCTCCCGTCACCGACCCCGCAGGGGGGCTCGGCGATCGGGGGTCGCGCGGGCGATGTCCAGGGCCCTGGCCAGCACCGCGTCCAGCATCGCCTCGGTCAGCACCCCGGTGTTGGTGTTCTGCCGGCTCGGGTGGTAGCAGCCCAGCAGCACCGGACCCGCGTCCGGGCGGTACTCGGCACCGTGCCCGAACCGGGGCCTGGGCCGGGCGCCCGCCCACCGCGCGGCGGCGTCCCACGCGAAGCCGCCCAGGGCCACCAGCACCCGCAGGTCGCCCAGCGCCGCCACCTCCTCGGACAGGAACCGCGAGCAGGTGTCCCGCTCGACCGGGGTCGGCCGGTTGCCCGGCGGCGCGCACCGCACCGCCGACCCGGTCCACACCCCGGTCAGCCGCAGCCCGTCACCGCGGTGCTCGGAGGTGGGCCGGTCGGCCAGCCCCGCCCGGTGCAGGGCCCGAACCACCCAGTCCCCGGTCGGGTTCCCGGTGAACGCCCGCCCCGTGCGATTGCCGCCGTGCGCGGCGGTCGCCAGGCCCAGCACGTAGATCCGCGCCCCCGGGTCGCCGAAGCCCGGCACCGGCCGCGCCCAGTACTCCTGGCCCGCGAACCGGGCCGGCGGGCGCGCGGCGACCTCGCCCCTCCACCGGACGAGCCGCGGGCACCGCGTGCAGGCTTCCACGCGCCGGCCGATCCCGTCGAGGAGGGCGCGGGCCCCGGGCGCTCCCGTCACGGCCGCGGTCCGGGCCGCGCCGGCGCGGGCCCCGTCGAACCGCGCACGACCAGCGTGGTGGACAGCTCCAGGTGCAGCGCCTCGGGCCGGTGGCCGTCCAGGACGCGCATCAGCTGGGTGACCGCGAGGCGGCCCATCTCCCGCAGCGGCTGGCGGACCGTGGTCAGCGCGGGCCGCGTGGCGCGGCTCAGGTCGATGTCGTCGAAGCCCGCCACGGACAGGTCCTCCGGCACGCGCAGCCCACGGTCGAACGCGGCGTGCAGGGCGCCCACGGCGAGCTTGTCGTTGAAGCAGGCGATCGCGGTGGGCCGGTCGGGTCGGTCCAGCAACTCGCCCGCGGCCCGCAGGCCCTCGGCCGCGGTGGGCTCGACGTGGTGGACCCGGTCCGGCGCGGGCAGCACGCCGACCCTGGCCAGCGCGGCGTGGTGGCCCGCCGTGCGCGCGTCGCCCGCCAGCCACTCCTCCGGGCCCGCGATCACGCCGATGTCCCGGTGCCCCAGCTCGACCAGGTGCGCGGTCAGGGCCCGGGCACCGGAGAAGTGCGCGGCGGACACCGCGGCGACGTCCGGCGGCGGTGGCGTGCGGGGGTCGACCACGACGAACGGGAAACCGCGCCGGGCCAGCGCCACGAGCCGGTCGCCGTCCTCGGGCGGCAGGACGAGGATCGCACCGGCCACGCCCGGCTCGTCGGGCAGCCCGTCGAGGGTGTCGGCGTGCTGCGCCGCCTCGCCCGCGTCCAGCACCACGCGCGCCCCGTGCAGGCGCAGCGCCTCGGCGATCGAGGAGACGATCAGGCCGAAGTAGTCGGTGAGCACGTACGGGCACCGCACGTGCACGGTGCGCGGCCCGCCGTCCTCGGCCCGCCGCCGCTCGACGGCCCGGAGCACCAGCTCCCGGGTGCGCGGGGAGACGTTGACGTGGTCGTTGAGCACGCGCGACACCGTGGCGATGGACACGCCGGTCTCCGCCGCGATGTCGCGGACCCTGGCACGTCGCCGATCGGTCTCCACGTGATCACCATACTCCTGACCTGGGCCTTGACGTGCGGTGGTGGTGACGTGTTCCATTCCGGAACAAGTTGTTCCACAGTGATTGCTCTCTTGTTACACGAAGTGGGTGGCTGATGAGGAGAACCGTGCGCGGCGTGGCGGCGGTCACGACCGCGGTGGCCTTGACCTGCGGTGGCGCGGTCGCCGCACAGGCGAAGGGCCCCGACCGGGGCGCCGTGGAGGCCCGCGTGTGGGTCACCGCGGCCGACCGGTCCGAACTGCTGGCCGAGCGCCCGCGCGTCGCGTTCGGCACCGCGCCGTCGACGCACCCGACGATCGTGGTCGACCCCGACCGCGCCTACCAGGCGGTCGACGGCTTCGGCGCCTCGATCACCGACTCGTCGGCGGCCCTGCTCGCCGGCCTGCCGCCCGCCGTGCGCGCGAAGACCATGCGCGACCTGTTCGACCCGGTGCGCGGCATCGGCGTCAGCTTCCTGCGCCAGCCGATCGGCTCCTCGGACTTCACCGCCGAGGCCGAGCACTACACCTACGACGACGTCCCCGCCGGGCAGACCGACTTCGCCCTGCGGCACTTCACCATCGACCGCGACCGCGCGCGGGTGCTGCCGCTGCTGCGCGAGGCCAAGCGGCTCAACCCGGCGCTGAAGGTCATGGGCACGCCGTGGAGCCCGCCCGCGTGGATGAAGACCACCGGCTCGCTCGTCGGCGGCCGGCTGGAGGACGACCCCCGGATCTACGACGCCTACGCCCGGTACCTGGTGAAGTTCGTCCAGGCCTACGCGGCGGAGGGCGTGCCGATCGACTTCCTGTCGGTGCAGAACGAGCCGCAGAACCGCACGCCCGACGCCTACCCCGGCACGGACATGCCGGTCGCCCAGCAGCTGAAGGTGATCGAGGCGCTGGGGCCGAAGCTCAGGCTCGCCGGCCTTCGCACGAAGATCCTCGCCTACGACCACAACTGGGCCACCCACCCCAACGACGTCGCCGCCACCCCGCCCGGCTCCGACCCCGAGACCGACTACCCGTACGAGGTGCTGCGCGGCCGGGCGTCCCGCTGGGTCGCGGGCACCGCGTTCCACTGCTACTACGGCGACCCGAGCGCCCAGACCGCGCTGCACGAGGCGTTCCCGGACAAGGGGATCTGGTTCACCGAGTGCTCCGGCTCGAAGGGCGCCGCGGACCCGCCCGCCAAGGTCTTCCGCGACACGCTGACCTGGCACGCCCGCAACGTCGTCATCGGCGCCACCCGCAACTGGGCGCGCTCGGCGGTGAACTGGAACATCGCCCTGGACAGCACCGGCGGCCCGCACAACGGCGGCTGCGGCACGTGCACCGGCCTGGTCACCGTCCAGCCCGACGGCTCGGTCACCGCGGACGCCGAGTACTACACGATCGGCCACCTGGCGAAGTTCGTGAAGCCGGGCGCGAGGCGCATCGCCAGCACCTCCTTCGGCACCACCGGCTGGAACGGCCAGGTCATGGACGTCGCGTTCCGCAACCCCGACGGCTCGACCGCCCTGGTCGTGCACAACCAGAACGACGACCCGCGCACGTTCGCGGTCACCGTCGGCAGCCGCACCTTCGAGTACACCCTCCCGGGCGGCGCGCTGGCCACGTTCACCTGGCCGCGCAGCGCGGCGCTGCGCACCACCCTGGACCAGGTGCCCCTGGCGGGCGCCACGGCCACGTCACCGCTCGGGGAGGACCCGGGCCTGGCCGTGGACGACGACGCCTCCACCCGCTGGAGCAGCGGCGCCGCGCAGGCCGCGGGCCAGTACCTCCAGCTCGACCTGGGCGGGCGCAAGACCTTCCGGCGGGTCGCCCTGGACAGCGGCGGCAACCTGGGCGACTTCGCGCGCGGCTACGAGCTGTCCGCCAGTGACGACGGGCGCACGTGGCGCACCCTGCGCGCGGGCGCCGCGAACGGCCAGCTGACCACCGTGGACGTGCCGCCCACGAGCGCGCGGCACCTCCGGATCACGGCGACCGCGGCCGCGCCGAACTGGTGGAGCCTGGCCGACGTCCGGCTCTACCGCTGACCGTTCGGCGACCACGCCGCCCGGTCGGCCTGGTCTTGCGCCCCCGGGACACCTGCCCGGCGGGACGTTCGAGCGGGGAGCGGGAGTGCACGGCCATTCGGGAGCCCGGGGACCGGCGGACGCCTCGGCCGGGGAACTGCTGGTGATCTGCGCCGCGGTCGCGGAGCGGGCGGCACCGCTGTGCCGCGTCCTCGGGACGCCGGAGCAGGTGGCGTGGGTGGAGGCGTCGCTGGACCTCGCGTGGGCGGCGGCCGCCGGCGAGCCCGTGGCGGACGGGTGCGCGGAGGCGCTGGACGAGCTGGGTCACGACCTCGACGAGGACGAGGAGGACGACCCGGGCAGCGCCGAGTTCCTCGTCGACCGGTCCCTCGACCTCGTCGGCATCGCGCTGGCCGGCGCCCTGCGGCGATCCCCGTCCAACGCCGTGCTCGCGCTGAACACGCTGCGCACGGTGGCGGGCCTGCTGGACGTCGAGGTGATGGGCAGGCGGCCGGTCGTCGTGCGGTACGGGGAGCCGCCACCACCACCCGGCCCGCTCGCGGAGAAGGAGCTGGGAGCGCAGCGGGAGGTGACGGCCCTGCTCGCCGCCCGCGGCGAGGGGGTGGTGCCGCCCGTGGTGGTCGCCCGCGCGCGGGCGGCCGCCCGGGAGCACGCGGCGGCGTTCACGCCGGTCGTCGAACGCCTGGCCGTGCTGAACGACTGGGGGTTCGACGACCGGGGTGGCGCCCCGCGGCGCTAGGAGCAGAGGGCGACGTCCACGGTGGCGCGCAGCTGCGCCGGTGCCCGGCCCGGCAGCGGCCCGCCGCCGGGCAGCTCCTGCCGGAACCGGCACCTCGTGGCACGCGGCCTAGCCCGTGTTTCAAAGGTTGAGGTGAGCGGCGGCGTGTCGGTGGCCGGAACGTGGCGAGGTCTCCGGTAAGTGGGTTAGCGACCAAGCAAACC
>NZ_JBHWIE010000303.1:0-8713 GCF_042732085.1 Actinosynnema sp. NPDC059797 | reverse complement strand
CGTCGATCGCCACCCTCCCCGCGTCCTCCCGCCGCTACCGCCGCCACGTCAACCCCCTGTCCCCGCTCGGCGCGGCGGCCGTGCCCAACTCCAGCACCCGCCGCCGCTCCCCCGCCGGCACACCCAGCACCTCCGCGATCACCGTCACCGGCAGCAGGGCGCAATACGCCTCGACCAGGTCGACCGGATCCGCCGGGTCCAGCGCGTCGAGCAACTCGTGCGCCGTCCGCTCGGTCCACCCCCGCAAGCCCTCCACCGCCCGCGCGGTGAACACCCGCGTCACCAACCTGCGATAACGCGTGTGGTCGGGCGGCTCGGTCACCAACAGCGACGGCGGCACCATCGGGTGCAGCGCATCCGGCGCCGACCACTCCGCCAACCGCGCCAACCACCCGCTCCCCGCACCGATGCCACTGCGGAAGTCGTTGCTCGTCAACACCTCCCGCACCACCGCGTGACTCGCCGTGACCTTGGAGAACGCACCCTCCACCAACGGCCCGCGCCCGCGGATGTCGTCGAACAACCCGCTCAACGCCGCCGTCGGCAACGCGTTCGACGCCACGAACAACCGCGCCTGCGGATCACCGCGCCGAGCCGCGGCCAACAACGCGGCCCGGGGCAGCCCGTGCTGCACACCCCACCGCACCACCGGCTTGACCACACCCCGGACCCGCCCCATGGCCGCACCCCCTTTTGTGGTACTGACACGTACCACAAATCACGACGACGGGGAACCGCACCGGTGACGCCCCTCCCGAACGCCACCGGCGCCGACCACCCCTACCGCCGCCGCAACACCCGCGGATCCGCACCCAGCGCCTCGTCCAACCGCAGCGTGATGAACTCGTTGTCATCCGGCCGACCCGGGCTGCGACCCGACGACGACGGGAAGTTGTTGTCGTTCAACACCCCGATCGTGCGGTCGTCCAGCACCACCACGTCCTCGATCGTGGTGAACGGGAACGTGAACCGCTCCCCGAACCCACCCAGCCGCCGCGGGTTCGCGATGTCCAACAGGTCCGCCACCAGCGTCTTGTCCACCGCCCCGTCACGGTCCCGATCACGCTTGTCCACCAGGTAGACCCGCTTGGTCCGCGCGTCGACGCCCTGCGCGCCGTCCCGCTCGATCACCAGCAACCGGTTCCGGTCCACCGTGATCGCGTCACCGATCGCGTGCTCCGGCCGGTCCAACCGGTACGTCCACCGCTTCCCCGTGTACCGCCCCTGCCGCACGTCGAACTCGTTCAACCGCAACGTGCCCGGCTCGTCGCCCGCGACCGCGCCCTCCAGCAGCGCGTCCAGCGTCCGACCGTCCACCGACAGCGCCAGGCCCTCGTAGCCCTTGCTGCTGCCCAGGTTCGGCGAACCCGCCGGGTTCTCCGGCGCCACCACGCCGGGCAGCGGCACCGGCGGCGCCAGCAACCGCCCCGCCCGGTCGAAGTGCAGCAGGTACGGACCGAACTCGTCCCCGATCCAGTACGAGCCGTCCTCCACCCGCACGATCGACTCCACGTCCAGGTCCGCGCCCGTCAGCACCCGGTCCGGCCGCGTCAGCGGGAACGGCACGTGCCCGTTCGGGTCCGTCAGCGTGATGCCGCCGACCACGTCCACCGCGCCCGAGCGGAAGTCCGGCGCCACCCGCTGGATGCGCAGGGCGAAGTCCGCGCTGTTGGCCTTGGTGCCGAACCCGTTGTCCGACAGCACGTCGTAGGTGCCGTCGGCGTTGCGCAGCACGCCGCTGAACCCCTGCACCGGCTGGTCCGCGAACGGCGGCACCACCCCGTTGACCGGCGCGGTGCCCAGCGCCGCCCCGGACGGCTCGCTGCCCGGCACGAACGTCGACGCCGGCAGCGCGGCGAACCCGGTGAGCGTCGCGCGACCCCAGTCCCGGCGGTCGTCCGGCGCCGCCACCCCCGGTACCGCCACCCCGACCGACACCAGCACCGACAGCCCGACCAGCAAGGTTCTCCTCATGGGCGCACGCTAGGAGCGCCCGGTGAACGGAGGGTGATCTGCGCCTGATCGGCCGGTGGAACGTTGCTTTCGAGCAACACTGAAGTGATGGTGGGTTTCGAGACGGATCCGGTCCGGTACGCCGAGCGGTCGACTACGCCGCCGCGACGCCCCCCGACGCGCGGTCGGGCGCCTTGACCGGCCGGTTGGGCAGCGACAACCGGAAGACCTTGCGCCACGCCGAGAAGAGCTGCTTCGGCAACGATCCCGTGACGTAGTCCAGGCCGTAGCGGTCGAACACCTCCCGCACCTTCGGCGCGATCTCGCCGTAGCGGTTGCTCGGCAGGTCCGGGAACAGGTGGTGCTCGATCTGGTGCGACAGGTTGCCGGTCATGATGTGCAGCAGCTTGCCGCCGCTGATGTTGGCCGAGCCGAGCATCTGCCTCAGGTACCACTGGCCGCGCGTCTCGCCGACGATCGAGCGGCGCTCGAAGGTCTGCACGCCCTCGGGGAAGTGGCCGCACATGATCACCGAGTGGCTCCACAGGTTGCGGACCAGGTTCGCGGTGAACGTCGCGGCGAGCGTCGTCAGGAACGACGGACCCGACAGCAGCGGGTGGATGACGTAGTCCTTCAGGACCTGCTTGCGGATCTTCTTGCCGACCTCGCGGGCCCGCGCCCGGAACTCGGGGTCCTTGCGGCGGCGCTTGTGCAGGTTCTTGCCGAGTTCCAGGTCGTACGCCGCGATGCCGTACTCGAAGAAGCAGGCGTTGACGAAGTTCCACAGCGGCTGGCCCAGGTGGAACGGCTGCCACTTCTGGTCCTCGTCGACGCGCATAATGCCGTAGCCGAGGTCGTTGTCCTTGCCGATCACGTTGGTGTAGGTGTGGTGCAGCTCGTTGTGGGAGTGCTTCCACTGCGCGGCCGGCGAGACGTGGTCCCACTCCCAGGAGGTGGAGTGGACCTTCGGGTCGCGCATCCAGTCCCACTGCCCGTGCAGGACGTTGTGGCCGATCTCCATGTTCTCCAGGATCTTCGCCACGGACAGGCCCGCGGTGCCGACCAGCCAGGCAGGCGGGAAGAAGGAGAACAGCAACACGCCCCGGCTGGTCATCTCCAGCTTGCGCTGCACCGAGATGACCTTGCGGATGTAGGCCGCGTCGCGTTCGCCGCGGCTGGAGATCACCTCGTCGCGCAACGCGTCCAACTCGCGGCCGAGCTGGTCGACCTGCTCGTCGGACAGGTGGGCGGTGGGGTCGATGGCGGTCATGCTGCTCGCTCCCTAGCGTTCGATCTCACAGGCGCCCGCCGCGGCGGACACGCAGGTCTGGATGAGGACGCCGGGCTCGGCCGTGGTGATCTCACCCGTGCGCAGGTCCCGGACGCTGCCCGCGCGCAGTGGCGTGACGCAGCCGAAGCAGATGCCCATGCGGCAGCCGGACGGCATCAGCACGCCCTCCCGCTCGCCGACGTCGAGCAGCGGCGTGGACCCGTCGGCCTCGGCGGTCCTGCCGGTGGCGGTGAACGTGACCGCGCCACCCTCGCCCGTCGCCAGGACGGCCGGGCGGAACCGCTCGGTGTGCAGGCGGTCGGCGAGGCCGTGCCGCGCCCAGTGCTCCTCGGCGGCGTCGAGCATGCCCACCGGGCCGCACGCCCAGGTCTCGCGCTCGGCCCAGTCCGGCACGTGCTCGTCGAGGCGGGTGATGTCGAGCACGCCTTCGGTGTCGGTGTGCCGCTCGACCAACCGGATCGCCCCGTCGGCGGCCAGGTCGTGCAGGTCGTCGCGGAAGATGACGTCCGCCCCGGTCGGCGCGGAGTGCAGCACGACCACGTCGGCGAGGTCGGCGTCGCGCATCATGCCCATCGCGGGCGTGATGCCGCTGCCGGCCGTCAGGTAGAGCACCTTCGCGGGCCTGGTCGCGGGCAGCACGAAGTCGCCGGCGGCTTGGTCGAGCTGGATGACGGTGCCCGGCTCGGCCCGGTGAACCAGGTGGTTGCTGACCTTGCCGCCCGGCACCGCCTTCACGGTGATCGTGATGCGACCGTCGGCCCGGTTCGCGGGCGAGGTGACGGAGTAGGCCCGCCACAGCCTCACGCCCCCGACGTCCACGCCGACCCTGACGTACTGCCCTGCGACGTGCCCCTTCCAACCCCGACCGGGCTTGATCACGATGGTGGCCGCGTCACCGGTCTCGGCGTGGACCGCCTCGATGCGCCCGCGCAGGTCGGCGCCCGCGCGCAGCGGATCGACCAGGTCCAGGTAGTCCGACGGCAGCAGCGGCGTCGTGATCATCTCCAGCAGCCTCGACAACCGGGTGCGGAGGGCAACGCTCGTCATGTGCCCAGCATGGTGTGGCCCCGGGCGTAAAGTCCTGACCTCAAGACGTGAACTTCGCGCTGGGATTTGTACCGGGAGAACAAGTGGACCGCGCTGCCGGAGGTGCCGCCGAGGTCGGCCTCGACCACGCCACGATCACGGCGTTGCGGGCGTTGCTGCCGGTCACGGCCGACGAGGTGGTCCAGGCGGTGATCGACGAGGTGCCCAGTTACGAGGGCGCGCTATCAGGCCGGATGGGCAGCAGGATCCGCCGCGCCGTTCGCACCGCTCTGGGCCACTTCCTGGACGTGGCGGACGGGGTGGACACCCAGGGGGTCGCCACCGAGGCCGCCTACGAGCTGGGCCGCGGCGAGGTGCGCGACGGCCGCTCGATGGACGCCTTGCTCAGCGCCTACCGGGTCGGCGCGCGAGTGGCGTGGCGGGGTCTCGCCGCCGGAGCCGTGTCGTCCGGCCTGCCCGCCGCGGGGCTGGCCACGTTCGCCGAGCTGCTCTTCGCCTACATCGACGAGCTGTCCGCGACCAGCGCCGCCGGGCACGCCGACGAACTGGCCGTCCGAGGGCGGGCGCGGGAGCGCCACCTGGAGCAGCTCTGTCGTGATCTGATCGCGGGCGCGGACGAGGACGTGCTGCTCGGGGTCGCCGAACGGGCGGGCTGGACGCCTCCCGGCTCCCTGACGGCCGTGCTGCTGCCGCCCTCGCAAGCCCGCGCGGCGCACCGGCTGCTCGACCCGCGCACGTTGCTGCTGGAGGACCTGCCGGACTCCACGGCCGTGCTCCTGGTGCCGGACGCGGACCGCAGGCACGTGCTCCGACTGCTGGCAGACCGTTCCGCCGTGGTCGGCCCGACCCGGCCGTGGACGCGGGCGGTGTCGTCGTTCACCCGGGCCGCGCGGGCGCGGGCGCTGTCCGCGGACATCCGCGACACCGAGCAGCGGCTGGTCGACCTGGTGCTCAACGCCGACCCGGAGGCCTACGCCGATCTCCGCGCACGGGTGCTGGCGCCGTTGCGGGATGAGCGGCCGGCGACCGCGCGGCGGTTGGAGGAGACGCTGCGGGCGTGGCTGCTCCACCACGGGCGGCGGGACGAAGTGGCGGCGTCGCTGTTCGTGCACCCGCAGACCGTGCGGTACCGGATGGGCCGGCTGCGGGACCTGTTCGGCGACCTCACCTCGCCGGAACGGGTCCTCGAACTCACGCTGGCGCTGGCCAGGCGCGACTGAGGCCGTGCTCCCGGTCCCCGCGCCCCGGCAGACCGTGCCGGGTCCGGGCTGTCGCCGACCCGACCGCCCGGGGCGGGTGCCCGCCTGCCGCACGACCGGATCGCACGACCGGCGGGCACCCGCCCCGTCACCTCAACCCGCGTACACCTCGAACTCGGCCAGCTGGGCGGCGGGCCACCCGGTGTTGCCGGTGACGGTCAGCCGCAGGAAGCGGTGGCTGCCGGTGACCGGGACGGCCACCTGGTTCCCGGACGCCGGGTCGAACCGCAGGCCCGTCGGGGCGACCAGTTGGCCGTACGCGCCGCCGTCCGCGCTGCCGGACACGCTCAACGTCTGCGTGCGGGCGCCCCAGGCGCCGGACGGCGGCAGCTTGAGCACGAGCCGCCGCACCGGGACCGCGCTGCCCAGGTCCACCGTGAAGGTCTGCGGGAACTGCTGGTTCACGCTCTCCCAGTAGGTGCCGGCGTCGCCGTCGACCGCGTTGCCCGCGGGGTAGCCGCCGGTCGCGCTGGAGGCCGTCACGGGTTTGCCGCGCGCCAGGTTGCCGCCGGGCGCCGGCGAAGTCGTGGTGGTCGTGGGCGTGGTGGTCGGGGCGGTGTGGACGGGGTCGGGCCACGCGCCGCAGTAGGGCGGACCGTCCCAGCCGGAGTTCCCCGCTCCCCTGGTGATCTGGAACGCGCCCTCGCCCAGGCAGCTGTAGACGCCCGCGCGGCCGAGCCCGGTGGCGACCACGTTGGCGAACGACGCCGCGCCGGGCGACTGGAGCTGGAGGCCGAACGTGCCGGCGCCGTTGATGCGCACGCCGTCGAAGTGCACGTTGGTGATGGTGCCGCTGATGAACTGGATGGCCTCGTAGCTGCTGTCGACGAGGTCGGTGTCGGTGACGTCGACGCGGCCGTTCATCGCGCCGTCGCGGGCGTCGAACCACAGCGCGCCCACGCCGAACTGCCAGTTGGAGTCCAGCACGCCCGCGCGGAGGGTGGTGTTGCCCGACAACGTGGTGGTGCCGGACAGCGGCACGGCGGAGAACCGGTTGCCCACGTGGAGGCCACCGCCCTGGTCCTGGGTGTCCGCGACGACGTTCCCGGTGACGGCGTTGTCCCGGCCGCCGTAGAGGGCGATGCCGTTGGCCTTCATCGGGACGACCACGGTGTTGCGGCGGATGGTGTTGGAGTGGTCGGCCTGGTGCTCCGACCACAGCGCGATGCCGTCGTCGCTGATGTTGCGGAACAGGTTGTGCTCCACGACGACGTTGCTGATGCCTCGGTGCAGGTTCATCCCGTCGGCGAGCTGGTCGACGACCTTGTTGCCGCGGACGGTCAGCCCGTCGAAGGGGCCGTCGAGCCACAGGCCGACCTTGGTGTGCTGGAGGAACATGCCGGAGACGACCGAGCCGCCGCCCAGCGCGCCGCCGATGGCGTTGGTCTGGTCGCAGTCCACGCGGTGGGTGACCTCGCCGATGACGGCGAAGTCGTGCAGGCCGACGCGCGTGCTGACGCCCGCGTTGCCGCCCTGGCCGCACGAGGACGGCTCGCCCAGGCCGTAGAAGCCGACGCGGTCGCCCGTGACGACGCTGTGCCAGTGGCCCGCGCCGCGCACGGTGACCCGGTCGACGGTGATGTGCCTGGTGACGGTGAACCGCCCGGCCGGGATCCACACCTCACGACCGGAGTTCCGGGCGGCGGCCACCGCCGCGTCGAAGGCCGCGCTGTCGTTCGTGCCGTCGTCCGGGGTGGCGCCGTGCTCGGTGACCGACACGGAGTTCGCGGGCCGGGCCGCCGCCGGCGCGACCAGCTCGAAGTCGGCCAGGTCGATGGTGTACGACGGCGCGGTGTCGCCCGGGTCCACTTGGAGCCGCACCTTGGCACCCGCCCGGAGGGTGGTCGGGAACAGCGCGCGGGTGGAGTCGTAGAGGTGGTGCGGGCGGCCCTGGCCCGGGTCGTTCGAGTACGGGTAGGACCCGTAGCGCCAGGCGTACCGGGAGGTGAGCGAGAGGCTGCCGGACCGCTGCCCGTCCAGGTACAGCGACAGCGGGGCGGTGATGCCCGCGCCGCCGTTGCCGTCGGGGACGCTGTAGCGCACGTCGATGGAGTTCGCGGGCTCGGTGAGGGTGAACTCGACGTACCGGCCCTGGCCGGACAGGGTCACGGCCCGCCTGCCCGACGCCTCGCCCTCCAGCGTGCCCTGGCGGCGGCCGGGGCCGATGCGCGTCCCGTTGGTGGCGGCGTCCTCGGCCTCGTGCTCGACGAACGGCACGTCCGCGCCCCGGCCGGGCACGTCGAACGGGGAGCCGGCGGCCGCGGCGGCCGGGGGTGCCGCGGCCGCGGGGGACCCGGCCGGCGCCGCGGTCGCGACCACCGCCGCGGCCAGCAGGGCGGCGGCCGTCGGAATCGCGCCGAGCGCCGGGAGGCGTCGGTGGTGGAGCAGGCGCATGGGTTCGGCCCTTCGTCGGACGGGACCCTGGCGGCGGGCAGGGGTGCGCGGTGTGGCGTGGCGCACACCATAAGCAGCCGTTCTGCAAGATGTCTACTTAATCACGCAAAAATCTAACTCGAAGCCTCAAGAAGGTGTCGGATCGCCAGGTGGGTGTCCCCGGCGACCAGGTCGGGCGGCGTCGAGTCCCCCGGCCACGGCCGCCCGTGGTCGACCCAGCACGTGCGCAGCCCGGCGCGCCGGCCGCCCTCCACGTCCAGCACCGGGTCGTCGCCCACCACCCACCCGGCGAGGGGGACCCCGCACCGCCGCGCCGCCACCCGGAAGATCTCCGGGTCCGGTTTGCGCAGGCCGACCTCGCCCGACGCGCACCAGCCGTCCACCAGGTCGACCAGGCCGGTGCGCCGCAGCTTGCCCAGCTGGTTGTCCGGCAGCCCGTTGGTGACCACGCCGATCCGCCACCCGGCCGCGCGCAGCGCCACCAGGCCCTCCGCCACGCCGGGGCGCACCGCGACCAGCTCGGGCACCCGCGCCCGGTAGCGCGCCCACAGCTCCGCGACCGGCTCCGCCAACCCGAACCGGTCGCGGACCTCGGCGAACAGCCGGTCCTTGGGGCCGCGCGACCGGCGGCCGGCCTCCACCAGCCACGTCACCGCTCCCCCGGGCAGGTCGTGCTCGGCGGCGAACTCGCCCGCCCACCGGGTGAACGCGCCCGTCAGGTCGACCAGCGTGTCGTCGAGGTCGAACAGGACGAGGGTCAGTACGCACC
>NZ_JBHWIE010000302.1:0-8735 GCF_042732085.1 Actinosynnema sp. NPDC059797 | reverse complement strand
GCCTGACCCGGTGTACGAAACCCGCGGCGGCGGTGACTCCGTGACCGCCGGACTGGCCGTCGGACTCGCGCGGGGCATGTCGCTCGACCAAGCCCTCAGGCTCGGTGCGGCGGCGCGGGCGCTCACCCTCACCCGGCACGGCCTGGGCACGGGCGGCGGCGAGACCGTGCGCCACCTGGCCGAACTCGTCCACCTCAAGCCCGTGGGCGACGAGCGGTGATGGTCGTCGCTCAGCTCGGGCTGCGAGGGGGCCACCGACGCCGGTGGTCGGCTCGACCGGTGGGGAACGCCGCTGTCAGGAGTCGTCGCGGTCGTCTTCGGACGTCGTGGGATCGTCCCGCTGGTCGTCGGGTGATGAGGAGTCCGGTTCGCCGAGCCCTTCCTCCTGCTCGGTGGCGGGCTTCGCCTCGCCGGCGCGCACGGCTTCTTCCTCGGGACCGGCTCCGGTGATGTCGTCCATGCCCGTCCGGTACCCGCCTCCCCCACCGCGAAACGCGGTCACGTCCCGAACCGGCACGGTGGTGGGCACCGTCCGGGGTCGCGGCGGCCGGTGAGCGGTGGTGGGCCGGGTGCTCGCCCGGCTCACCACCGCCTCGACCACCACCGGCCGGTCGGCGTGGAACGCCTCGTGCCACGCCTTGCCCACCTGGTCGGGTGAGTCGACGCGGATGCCGCGCAGCCCGAGCAGCTCGGCATAGGCGGCGTAGGGGAACTCGGGGACGCGCTGCGAGGTCGGGAAGCGCGGGTCGCCCTCCATCTCGCGCTGCTCCCAGCTGACCTCGTTGAGATCGCGGTTGTGCAGCACCAGCACAACGAACCGGGGTCCGCCCAGGAGCGCCACCGGTCGGCCACGGTGATCAGCTCCAGCAGGCCGTTCAGCAGCGCGACCTTCCGACCGGCGTTGAGCACGTCGGCGGCGCGGCGCAGGTCGTCGGTGCGCGACAGCACGCGGGGCCGGCGGTGACCGCCGAGGAGGGCACGACGCCGTGGGTGTGCGGCAGGTCGTCCACCGCGTCGGCGCGCTGCACGTCGTGCGGCACGATCAGGCAGGTCGGCACGCGCTCGGAGATCGCGGTGCGCATCGCGTTGTCCAGCAGCACCGGCAGTTGCTCGGAGGTGGCGACGGTCTGGAGGTACCGGCCGCACACGTCCTTGAACAGCGAATGCAGGTCCACCTCCTGCAGGTAACACGTCCCCAGCGCGGTCGACACCACCTGGCCCACGTCCGCCGCCCCGGGCGGCGGTCCAGCTTGGCGTCGTAGAGCCCGTTGAGCAGGTGGATCGCCCCCGGCCCCTGAGTGTCCGGGCACACCCGGACCCCGCCGGTGTACTTGGCGTGGCCGGTGGCCGTGGACGCGGCCATCTCCTCGTGCCGCACCGGCACGAACTCCGGATCACCACCGGCCCGGTTCAGGGCGGCCAGGAGCGGATCGATGCCGTCGCCCGCGTAGCCGAAGACCCTGGGCACGTCCTACGTCCGCAAGCGCCGGACGAGCGCGTCAGCGACGGTGTCGCTCAGGCGACGTCCAGGACGGTCTTGAGCCAGCCCTCTTCACGCCGGTCGAAGGTCTCGTAGGCCTCCACCGCATTGATCGGCCGCTCGTGCTGCGTGATGAACGCGGTGGGGTCGACCACCCCGCTGACCACGAGGTCGAGCAGTTCGGGCAGGTAGCGGCGGTGGTTGCAGTTGCCCATCTTCACCGTGAGGTTCTTGTTCATCGCCTCGCCGATGGGGAAGCTGCTGAAGCCGGGCGGGTAGACGCCGATGATCCCGATGCTGCCCGCCTTGGCCACCGCCTGCACCGCCCACCGCAGGGCTTGGCTGGGCGAGTCGCCGGGCACCCACTGCTCCCCGCTCGGGTTGGCGTCGGGGGCGGCCTGCCGCCGTTCCTGCTCGAACTGCTCGGCCTGCTGTTCGGCCTGCTCGGCGGCGGGGCCGGTCTTGGGGCGCTGGGCGTCCACGCCGACGGCCTCGATGACGCGGTCCACGCCGATGCCGCCGGTCAGCTCCTTGACCAGCGCGACCGGGTCCTCGCGGTTGAAGTCGACCGTCTCGGCGTTCTGCTCGCGGGCCTTGTCCAGCCGGGAGGCGATGCCGTCGACGACGAACACCCGCCCCGCGCCCTGCCGCTTGGCCGAGGCGATCGCGAACTGACCGACCACGCCCGCGCCCAGCACCAACACGCTGTCACCCTTGCCGACCTCGGCCAGCCGCGCCCCGAACCACGCGGTCGGGAAGATGTCGGACAGCAGGATGGCCTGGTCGTCGCTGACCGCGTCGGGGATGCGCACCAGCGTGGTCATCGCAAAGGGCACCCGCGCGTACTCGGCTTGCAGCCCGTCCACCGGGCCGGTCGTCTCCGGCCCGCCGAAGAAGCTGGTGCCCGCCGACGGGCCGTTCGGGTTCGCGGTGTCGCACTGCGCGTAGTAGCCGGCCCGGCAGTACGAGCAGGTGCCGCACCCGATCGTGGAGGTCACCACCACCCGGTCGCCGCGGGAGAACCCGCGCACCGCCGGACCGACCTCCTCCACCACGCCCACGGCCTCGTGGCCGAGGATCGTGCCCTCGACCATGCCGGGCATGGTGCCGCGCACCAGGTGCAGGTCGGTGCCGCAGATCGCGCTGCGCGTGATGCGCACGATCGCGTCGCTGGGCTCCAGGATCTTCGGGTCGGGCACCTCCTCCAGCCGGATGTCCCCGGTCCCGTGCCACACCACTGCCTTCATCCCGCCTCCTCCGTCGTCGTCCACGGACGGCTTCCCGTGCGGTGGGTGGCGAAACGCCACCCACCGCGATCGGCGGGCCGGGGTGCGCTCACCCGGGGTGGTCAGCTGTTGCGGCCGGACAGCGCGTCGCGCAGCCGGTCGATCAGGCCGGTGCCGGGGTTGAGCAGGAGGTTGGCCGGGGGCTTGTCCGGGGCTGCGGGGTGGGGGCGGGTCGGGGCGACCTTCTTGGCCGCGATGACCTTGCGACCCAGTTCCTGGAGGTCCTCGGCGGAGCAGCGGGCGGCGAGCTGGGGCAGCAGGTCCTCCTCCTCGTCCTTGATGTGGTGGCGGATCTCGCGCATCAGCTCGCCCAGCAGCTCGTCGAAGCGGGGGTCGGTGGGCTCCAGGCCCTCCAGCTCCTTCATCACCCGCTCGGCCTCGGCGTGCTCTTCGATCTCGTGGTCGGCCACCTCGTCGCCGTTGGGCAGCACCTTCCGGGCGGCCGGGTACATGAACTGCTCCTCGGCCACCGAGTGCCGCACCAGCTCGCTGATCACGTGGTCGACCAGGGCACGCCGGTGCTCGGGCGTGCCCTGGCCGGACTCCAGCTCCTGGAACACCCGCTCGACCTCGCGGTGGTCGGCGGTGATCACGCGGACCAGGTCGGTGTCGTGCTCGCGCTCAACGGTCACGAAAAGCCTCCTCCAGGCATCGGTCCACCGCCGGCTACCCGTGCCGGACGAGTTCAACCACGCACCACCCGATCGAATGACACGGTCGCCTCAGCCGATGGCGGCCAGCAGGTCGCGGCAGGCGCGCTCGCAGTTCCGGCAGGCTTCGGCGCAGATCCTGCAGTGCTCGTGCATCTCGGCGTGCGAGCCGCACTCGTCGCCGCAGGACTTGCACACCGTCGCGCACGCCTCCAGCAGCGACCGGCTGATGTTCGCGTCGTAACCGGTGTGCCTCGACAACACCCGCGCGGTGGTGGAGCAGATGTCGGCGCAGTCCAGGTTGGTGCGCACGCACTTGGTCAGCTCCGCCACCACCTCCTCGCTGAGGCAGGCGTCCGCGCAGGCCGTGCACGCCTCGGCGCAGGCGATCAGCGCGTCGATCGTCGCCGCGAGCTTGGCCCGGTCGAGGTTGATCTCGGCGGGGTAGGTCTCCAGCATCGGCATCGTGGTGGTGGTCAAGCGGATCACTCCTCCTGGGGTTCTACCGGAGCCGGACGGGTCCGGCGTCGATGGGCACGCGGAACAGGTGGTACGGCTTGCGCCTGCGGTCCTGCCCGCCCTGGTACTTGGCCTGGCGGTGCAGTTGGTTGGCGGTGACGTAGAGGTGGCCGTCGGCGACCGACATCGTGTCGGGCCACAGCAGGCGCGCGTCGTGGGCGACGGTCTCGAAGTCGCCGTCGGGGGTTCGGCGCAGGACCGCGTCGTGCTCGTAGTCGGTCAGGTAGAGCCGACCGGCGTCGTCGGTCTCCAGGCCGTCGGAGCCGCCGCCCTTGTCGCCCTCGTCGACGACCTGCTCGCCCACCTCGTCGTCGGGCAGGGAGCGGTCCAGCAGGGCGTGGGTGGGCACGCTGTACCAGCGGCGCGAGGCGAGCGGGCAGTAGTGCAGGCGGCTGCCGTCGGCGCTGATGGCGATGCCGTCCGCGCCCATCGACACCGGCTTCGGCTCGCCGTCGGCGGGGCGCTCCAGGAACGGGGCGCCCTCCACGACCGGGCGGAAGTCCTCGAGGGGCACCGCCTTGGTGGACGGGTGGTCGTGCAGCCGCCGCCACGACTCGCCGCTGTCCAGGTCCACCACGATGATCCCGTTCGGGCCGGAGTCGGCCGAGTCGGTGATGTAGGCGACCCCGGCCCCGCCCTGGCGCAGGTCGAACCGCACGTCGTTGAGGTAGGTCGTCCCCAGAACGACGTCCTGCGGGAAGGTGATCACTTTCGTGACGGTGTCTGTGGCCAGGTCGACGCACACCAGCTTCGGACCGCCCGGCTTGGTCGGTCGGAAAAGAGGGCTGCCGGTGTCGAGCACCCACAAGCGGTCGGCCGGGTCGACCACGATGCTCTGCACCGACACGAACGCGTTCGCGTCGTCATCACCCGATGGTGAGTTCCACGCCTGATCGGGGAACGGCACCTCGGCCCCGTCGCGCAGCTCCACCACGGTCGCCGGAACATCGTCACCCCACAGGGGGAAGTTCACGAACACCCGACCGGTGTGCGACACGCTCACCCCGGTGGGCATCGGACCGGTGAACTCGTGCACCACTTCCAGCTCTGCCACAGGAGTGCTCCTCACTGGACCGGCGGGTATTGGGCCTGCTTGAGCAGCCGCGCGAGGTGCACGGCGTTGTTGGCCAGCTTCTTGTTGGTCGAGGCGACCGCGTCCGGGGTCTCGTCGAGGTCGAGGTAGTCCTTGGGGTTCATCGCCTCGGAGTTCCAGTACGTGCCCCCGCTCGCGGGGATGGTGAAGCCGATGTCGTTGAGCGCCTGGAAGCAGTCGGCGATGATCTTGTGCGCGCCGTCCTCGTTGCCCACCACCGCCACCACGGCGACCTTGCCGTACATCGACGGGCGGCCCTGGTCGTCGGTCTCGGACAGCTCGGCGTCCAGCCGCTCCATCACCCGCTGCGCCACGCTGGACGGGTGCCCCACCCAGGTCGGGGTCGCGAGCAGCAGGATGTCCGCGGCCAGGATCCGCTCGCGGATGGAAGGCCACTGGTCACCCCCGCCCATGTCGGTCTGCACGCCGGGGCGCACGTCGAAGTCCACGACCCGGACCAGGTCGCCCCCGACGCCGTGCGCGGCGAGTTCGCCCAACACCTGCCGGGCGATCTTGTCGGTGCTCGACGGCTCGGGCGAGGGCTTGAGCGAGCAGGTCAGCGCGAGCGCGGTCAACGTCGTAGGAGCCATGCACAGGGCCTACCCGCTCAGCGCCGGATCAACCCGGTGCGGCGGCGGTGAGGACCGCAGTCGCAGGTCAATCCTCCGGGCCCTTCTCGACGCGCAGGCCGCGGGCCGCACGGAGGCGCGGACGGTCCGGTCTCGCAGGCGGCCAACCGCTCCCGCAGCGCCGCCTCGGGCACGGGGAGCCGGTCGTGGTCCTGCGGGGCCATCAGCTGCAGCGCGGCCCTGCGCGCACGGTCTTGGAACGGCTCCCGCGCACCCGGCGACACGTGCTCGCCCCAACTGGCCGTGGTCATGCGGCGGTGTCGGCGGCGCGGCGGACCAGCTCGGCGAACACCGACGGGTCGTCGTGCTCGACCACCGGGAAGCCCGCGCCCTGCTCCCCCACCCAGCGCAGCCCGATGCCGGGGTTGTGCACGTCGTAACCGTCGGCGAAGAACAGGTGCGGGCTGCCCTGCACGGCGTCGCGGTTGGCCCGGTAGTCGCGCATCATCGGTCCTCGCGCCCGCCCGTCGTCCAACGCCTCACCCAGGGCGTCGGCGTCCACGTGCTCGCAGCCCCGGGCGATGTCGACGATCTCGTGCCGCAACGACACGCACCGGCTGTCGCGGAACAACGCCAGCCGCAACGCCACGTCCAGCTCCTCCGCCGCCCGCGCCGACTGCTCCTTGGCCGCGTGGACCGCCTCGTTGGCCGGCGCGGTGGTCACCGGCCAGTCCGCCGGGTCGCCTTGCCAGTTCTTCCAGCCCAGGTCCGGCTCCAGCGCACCCACCACCGGGATTTCCGAATCCAGGAAATTCTTCGGGATCGGGAAGCCGTTGACGTCCTCCAGCAGGAAGCACCGGTGGTCCAGGCGCACCCGGTCGGCCAGTCCCAACTCGTCTCGCGCGCGCAACAACCGCACGATCGCCACGGTCGACCACGCGCACGCGACGTCGGTGTAGATGACGATGGTCCCCGGTCGCACTTCAGGTCGCGGCACGCCCCACCTCCCATTCGATCGTTCATGGCGAGTACCCGGTCCAGCCGCCGACGAACGCGAACACGGCGCCGACCCCCGCGAGACCCAACAGCGCGTCCAGGGCGATGCCGTCGGCGACGAATCCCGACCCGACCCGCCGGGCGTCCGCGGCCGACGGGTCGAGGCAGGTCTCAAGACAGGACTTCAGTGCGAGCGCAACCTCGGACGACGTAGTCCACCTGTCCCGCGGAGACGGCAGGTGCGACTCGTTCCCGCGCGGGTACCCCCAGGGCCGATGGGATCCGCCCGCCACGAGGAGGAGCGTCATGGCGCAACCGAACCCGCCGCAGCCCACGCCGCCACCCGGGCCCAGTCCCACTCCGGGCACGGAACCGCCGGTTCCGCCGACGCCCAACCCGCCCGATCCGACCACGCCCGAGCCACCCACCCCCAGCCGCTGAGCTCCGCCGAGCGACGAGCGCTGCGACGGTCACCGAACGCGGACCAGGGCACGTGGCGGCTTCCCGCGCCCCGGCACCTCGCGGTGCTCGGGGTCTGCCACCACGCGGCTGACCGCAGCGCGGTCCGGGCAGCGCAGGCCGCCCCCTGAACCGTGCGGCCCGGGCGGTGCCGCTCAGGCGGCTCGTCCCGGGTGCAGCAGCACCTCGGTCCAGCCGTCCTCGCGGCGGTCGAACCGCTCGTAGCCCTCCGGCGCCTGCTCCAACCCCAGCTCGTGGGACACCAGGAATGACGGCGTGGCCCGCCCGGCGGCGATCAGGTCCCGCAGTTGGCGGTTGTACCGCCTGACCGAGCACTGGCCGGTGCCCATGCGCTGCCCCTTGGTGAAGAGCTCCTATTGAGTCGAAAGTAATCGATTTCCTATAGGCTGGGCAGGAGGTTGAGGTCGAGGCTGCGCACCGGTCGTCTCCTGTGGAGCAGGAGGTGCTGCGGTTGCGGGTGGTGGCGGGTCTACCGGCAGGAGGGTCGTGACGGCCTGGCGATCCGCAAAGGACGACCCGGCCCCGCCGAACTGATCGACGCGGAGGACCGGGGCACGTTGTTCGCGGCGATGGCCGACTACAACCCGGAGGACTCCCCGCAACCCGACTCCGCCAAACGGGGTGAGGATCAACGAACGCTTACCGCACCACCACGAAGCCATGTCCGCTGGTCCATGATCCGCGTCACCAGCCGCCAGCTCATCCAACCTCGGTAGCCCGGGAACAGCTACTCCGTGATCACCGCCCGCAACTCTTCGCGGCCGGCCCGTCACCGTCAGGGCGCAGCGCGCAACCGCTCCGCGACGTGCTCGGGGGTCGTGTCGTTGATCCAGACGCCCATGCCCGACTCGGAACCGGCCAGGTACTTCAACTTGTCGGCGGTGCGCAGGACGGAGAAGACCTCCAGGCGCAACCAGGACAAGTCACGACCGGTGCGGGTCGGCGCTTGGTGCCACGCCGCGATGTACGGCAGGGGGCGGTCGTACAGGGCGTCCAGGCTACGCAGCACGCGCAGGTAGCAGGAGGCGAAGTCGTCACGCTCCTGCGGTGTCAGGGCGGGCAGGTCGGGCACCTGGCGATGTGGCACTAGGTGCACCTCGACGGGCCAACGGGCAGCAGCCGGGACATAGGCCGTCCAGTGCTCGGAACTTTCCACAACGCGTGTCCCCGCTGTGCGTTCGGCCGCCAGCACGTCCCCGAGCAGAGGACGACCGTGCTCCTCGAGGTACGTCGACGCGACGGCCAACATGCGGCTGGTCCTGGGTGTCACGAAGGGGTAGCCGTAGATCTGGCCGTGCGCGTGGTGCAGGGTGACACCGATCTCCTCCCCCCGGTTCTCGAACGGGAACACCTGCTCCACGCCGGGCAGCGCGTTCAACGCCTCGGTGCGGTCCGCCCACGCGTCCACGACCGTGCGCACCCGTCTCGCAGACAGTGATCCGAATGACGCGGAGTGGTCCGAGGTGAAGCACACGACCTCGCACCGACCACGGCCGGGCATGCGCTCCACCCAGCCCGACACCGAGGACGTCGATTCCGGCACGCCCTGGGCGAACGAGGGAAACCTGTTCTCGAACACCGCCACGTCGTAGGACGGCTCGGGGATCTCGGTCGGCTTGCCCGGCGTCGACGGGCACAGCGGGCACAGGTCGGCCGGCGGCT
>NZ_JBHWIE010000301.1:0-8745 GCF_042732085.1 Actinosynnema sp. NPDC059797 | reverse complement strand
TCCACGCCCACCCCCCCCCCGGCCCGCCCCCCCCCCCCGGCGCCCCCCCCCCGGCGGCGTGAGCGGGCCGCCCCCCCCCCACCCCTCCCGAGGTCGGCTAGACGTAGACCGTGTTGGGCTCCAGGCCGCACAGGACGCGGCCGTAGGTCTCGGTGTTGGTGTCCGGGTTGATCAGGGCGTGCAGGTTGACCGCGTTCATGTCGTTGACGATCCGGGGCAACGGGCTCTTCTTGTCGAAGATGGCGGAGCCGCCGCTGGCCGAGAACAGCACGTCCACGGCCTCCTTGGCGAGCCTGGCCGCCTGGCCCCAGTCGACGCGGACCTGGGTCCGCTCCTCCAGCTTCCACGGCTCGCCGTTGCGGCACTTCTCGTCCACCAGCGCGGCGCACCGCTCGGCGTGGAACCGGGCCGCGTCGATCTTCAGCTTCGCGGTGCCGACCTGCACGTGGGTGATCGGCGCCTCGCCCTGCTTCTCGTAGAAGGTGTAGGTGATCTTGCGGTCGGGCAGGCGCTCCAGGAAGACCTCCAGCGCGGCCTCGGCCAGGCCGATCGGGGTGCCCGCGCCGGACGCCGCCGCGACCAGCGAGGTCGGCGTGCGGTACATGGGCGAGTCCGCGTTGGCCTGGGACAGCGACTGCGGGATCATCGCCGCCGACATCGGGATGACCCGGTGCTGCGGCACGAACACGTCCTTGGCCAGCGTGGTGATGCTGCCGGTGGCCTTCAGGCCGGAGGTGTGCCAGTCGTCGACCAGCTCCAGGTCGGACATCGGCACCAGGGCCATGATCGGCTCGGGCTCGGCGTCCGGGCGGATCAGGATCGCCGCCACCTCCTGCCAGTGCGCGTGCAGCGCGCCGCTGGCGAACTTCGACGGGCCGTTGAGGACGATGCCCCCGTCCACCGGCGCGGCCATGACGCTCGGCGTGCTGGAACCGCACACCCGGACGTCCTCGGTGGCGAACACCTCGTCCTGGGCCTCGTCGGGGAACATGCCGGTGATGTAGGTCGGGGTCCAGTACACGCCGATCGTCCAGGACAGCGACCCGTCGGCGCGGGCGAGGTGCGCGCCGATGTCGATCAGGGTGCGGGTGTCGGTCTCGTAGCCGCCGTACCGCTTGGGGCGGCGCAGCTTGAACAGGCCGGCCTCGGCGAGCAGGTCGATCGCCTCGGGGTGCAGGCGCCGGTTCTCCTCCATCCAGGCCGCCTTCTCGCGGAGGACCGGCACCAGCTCGGCCACGCGGTTGACCAGTTGCTCTCGCGTAGGACTTTCCACGGTCGGCACCATCGCTTTCTTCGCTCCTTGAGGGCCTAGATGAGGTCGGTGTTGGGCTCCAGGCCGCAGCGGACGCGGCCGTAGAGCTCCAGGTTCGTGTTGGGGTGCAGGACACCGTGCAGGTTGATGGCGAGGACGTCCCGCTCGATCCGCTGGATCGGCACGTGCGAGTAGATCGAGGACCCGCCGCTGGCGGTCTTGAGCACGTCCACGGCCTCCTTGGCGAGCTGCGTGGCCGCGCCCATGTCCATCCGCGACACGGCCCGCTCCTCGGTGCTCCACGCCTCGCCGGCCAGCGTCTTGGCGTCGACGCGCGCGGCCACGCGGTGCACGTGGAACGCGGCCTCGTCGATCTTCATCGCCGCCTCGGCCACCTGGAGGTGGGTCAGCGGCGCCTCCTCCTGGCGCTCGTAGCGCGTGAAGGTGATCTTGCGGCCGGGCAGGCGCTCGAAGAACAGGTCCCACGCCGCCCGCGCCACGCCCAGCGCCGGCGCGCTGCCCACCGCGGAGGCGGCCGGCGAGAACGGCGCCTGCCAGACCAGCGAGGCCGCGTTGAGCCGGGACCGGTGCTCGCCCGCGGTCAGCAGCGGGACCATCCGGATCACCCGCTCGTCGGGGACGAACAGGTCCTCGGCGAGGGTGGTGACGCTGCCCGTGGCCCGCAGGCCGGCGGTGTGCCAGTCGTCGACCACGGCCAGCTCCGAGGCGCGGACCAGCACCGTGATCGGCTCCTGCGCGCCGTCCTCGTGCGCCAGCACGGCGGAGTGGGCGAACCAGCCGCCGTGCAGGATGCCCGAGCAGAACGCCCACTTGCCGTTGAGCACCACGCCGCCCGCGGTCGGCGTCGCGACGCCGGTGGGGCTGACGCTCAGGCCGATCCCCACGCCGCCCATGTCGCCGTAGATCTCGTCCTGGGCCTCGTCCGGGAGCAGGCCGGCCAGCCAGCAGCCGTTCATCCAGGCGTTGAACACCCAGCCGAGCGAGCCGTCACCGCGGGACAGCTCGGCGATGACGTCGACCACGGTGGCCATGTCCGACTCGTAGCCCCCGTAGCGCACCGGGACCCGCAACTTCAGCAGGCCGGCGCCGTCGACCGCCTCCAGCACCTCCGGGTGCAGGGCGCGGTTCTCCTCCATCCACGCGGCGTGCCCGCGGACCAGGTCCACGAGGTCCGTCGCCCGGCGGACGATGTCCTGCCGCGCCGGCGACCCGGTGATCGTCATCTGCGCTCCTCGGTACGGTGAACTGCACACGTCTCCCGCTCGTCCCGGCGGTCCGCGCCGGGGTTGGCCACCGGTCGCACCGACAACCCTGTCCCGATCCGGCGTCGGGCACATCTCCGAGGTTGCCCACACCCTTCCCGGGCAAGAGAAAACCCACCGTCCGATGAGGACGGTGGGTGGTGGGAGGGCGGTGTTCTAGGACCAGATGTAGCCGTTCGCGACGACGTTGCGCGCGACGCCCTCGTAGGCGGAGGGGTCGTCCGGCCGGGCCGTGCCGAGGCCGTCGACGTACCGGTTGAACATGCAGAAGGCCGCCGCGATGAGCACGGTGTCGTGGATCTCCAGGTCGGTCGCGCCCGCCGCTCTCGCGGCGCCGACCAGCTCGGCGGTCACCTCGCGCCCGGACCGCTGCACCGCGTCGGCGACGGCCAGCAGCGCCCTCAGCCTGGCGCCGATCGGCGCCGTGCCCGGGTCGGCGCGCACGAGCCGGACCAGGTCGGCGCCACCGTCGAGCTGCGCGGCGGCGAACGCCGAGTGCGAGTCCCGGCAGAACGAGCACTCGTTGAGGCCGGACACGCGCGCGGCTATCAGCTCGCGCTCGCCCCGCGACAGCGAACTCGGCCCGCGCAGCAGCACCTCGGCCAGCTCGTTGAGCGGTTTGGCCGTCTCCGGCCGGTAGCGCAGCAGGCCCGCGATGCCCGGGTACTCCTCTTCGTCCACGCCCAGGTCGATGTGCGCCACGCCGGTCACCCCTCCCCCGGCCGGGAGCCGCCGCTACCGGGCATGGCCGCGCAGCGCGAGCAGCGTGCCGCCCGTCGTCAGGCCGAAGAACACGTGGCCGAACAGGCTGACCCACTGGGCGTCGCCGACCACGAGCACCATCCCGCTCATCGCGGGGTCGGCCGTGACGGCCAGCCACAGCGGCATGACCACCAGCGCGCCCACGACCCACCACGCGGCCCCGTAGACCAGGCTCAGGCCGTAGACGGGCACGACGGCGTCGGGCAGCCGGCCGCTCAGCGCGCCGAACAGCGCGCCGGCCAGGGCCGAGATCACCAGGTGCACGGCGAGGCCGACGAGGGCGTCGTCCACCCCGATCAGCAGGCCGACCAGGGGCAACGTGCCCATCCCGGCCATCAGCAGCCCGAACACGACGCCGCCGGCGAGCCCGGCGAGGGCGCCCTGGCGGACGCGCGAGCCGGGCGCGGCGACCGGTGGCGCGGCGGTGGACGTGGGCGCAGCGGTTGTCGCGGACACGATCAACTCCTCGGTCAGTTGTAGGGCATGGTGGGGAACCAGCCGAACCCGAACATCGACGGCACGCGCAGGTCCCAGTACACGAGCAGGAAGACGCCGAGGGCGATGAGCAGCGCGGCGCTGACCGCGGTCGTGCGCGGCGAGCCGCCCGCGAACCAGCGCAGGAACCGCCCCCGGGTCACCAGGGCCAGCACGACGAACACGGCGACGGCCAGCAGGACGTTGCCGAGCGACTGGAGCACGAACGCGCCCGCGCCGTACAGCGGGTTGCCGGACTCGACCGCCGAGCGGAACAGCTTGATGAACAGCGGGTAGGGCCGGCCGACGAGGAACGCGCCGACCAGCGCGCCGAGCACCACCACGCGGGCGGCGGGCCGGCCGCGGAACGGGTCGCGGACCACGCCGAGGGAGGCCAGCCCCAGGAAGGCGAAGGCCAGGCCGACGACGCCGAACACGACGGAGGACTGGAGCAGGCGCACCGGCACCTGCCCGACGGTGGCGCTCGACAGCTGGGGCAGGCCAGGCCCGATCAGCACGCCGACCGCGCCGTAGAGCGCCGACACGCCGACCACGCCCGCGGTGAACAGGCCCAGCGGGCGCAGCAGCGGCCGCACCGACCCGGGGGCCGCGCCGGAGGCCTGGCCCATCGGCCCGACGGACGCGGCCATCGCGATGTTGCACGCGGTGAACGTGCCCGCCAGGCCGGAGACGAACGCGAACGCCAGGCCCGAGGCGACACCCGCGATGGACATCGCGGAGGCGTCCTCGCCGAGCAGCGCGCCCGCCACGTTCGCGCCGATCACGTGGTCGACGAACTCGTAGGACCACAGGACGGCGAGCAGCACCCCGGCGGCGGCGCTGCCCGCGATCAGCCTGCCCCGTCCGGCGTGCCCGTCCCGTCCGGTCGACGGCTCGACCCCTGTCGCGCTCCGGGCGTGGGCCATGGCGTTCACCTCGCTGCGTTGGTCGGGCGGTTCCGGCCGTCCCACTGTCCGCCGGGCCGCGCCCGCACGGCTACTCCCGCTGTGCTGTCCTGCGGTCGAAGCCGGCGGTCACGGCCCGGCGGTCACGGCCCGGCGTGCGGAGGGCGCCCGGTCAGCGCCCGCGGACCCGCCGGGGCGACACGGCCCCGGTGTCGACGAGCCACCGCACGGTGTCGGCGACCGTGTCGGCGAACGGCCTCGGCTTGAGGTCGAGCGTGCTCGCCGCCGGGTCCACCCGGACCGCCGCGCCGACCGTGGCGATCGCCTCGTGCTCGGCCGGGACGTGCCACGGCCAGACGGGCTGGACCAGGTCGGTGAACCGGCCCACGGGCCCCATCAGCCCCGCGGGCAGGAAGACCGCCGGCAACGCGCGCCCCGAGGCCCGCCGGACCGCGTCCACGTACTCCCGGGTGGTCAGGTGGTGGCCGGGGCCGAAGTGCGCCCCGGTGACCCCCGGGTCGAGCAGCGCGGCGTGCAGCACCGCGGTGTCCCGCACGTCGCCGATCTGGAGGCCGCCCGCCGGCCACACCGGCATGATGCCGCGCAGCGTGTCCCGCAGCCGCCGCACCTGGTCGCCGAGCCTGGGGTCGTGCGGCCCGAGGAGGGCGGGCGGCCGGCTGATCACCACCGGCGCGCCCTCCTCCTGGTGCCGCCGCGCGATCCGCTCCGACTCGGCCTTGGTGGCCGCGTACGGCTCGCGCGAGGAGCCGACGGGCGAGTGGTCGCCGATCACCCGCACGCCGGGGCCGAACAGGGCGGCCGTGCTCGACACGTGCACGACCCTCCCCACCCCGGCGCGGCGGGCGGCGTCGAGCACGACCTCCGTGCCGCGGGCGTTGGTGCGCCGCATCTCGGCGCGGCGGCGCCGGTCGAACGAGTACACCGACGCCGCGTGCACCACCGCGTCCGCGCCGCGCACGGCCGCGGCGACCGACCGCTCGTCGGTCACGTCGCCGAGCGCCGCGTCCACCGCGCCGGGCGGCACCTCCAGCGGCCGCAGGGCCGCGTCCACCGCGCTGCCCTCGCGGACCAGCAGGCGGACCCGGTGGCCGGCGCGCACCAGCTCGGCCACCGTGTGCGCCCCGACGAACCCCGTACCCCCGGTCACGGTCACCAGCACGTCCCCGCTCCTCCCCGCTCGAACCGGCCCACCGTCAGACCCGGTGGAACGCGCTGCCGTAGAACAGCAGCGCCCCGTCGCCCTCGCCGCGGCGGCAGTCGAGCACCTCGCCGACGAAGATGGTGTGGTCGCCGCCCTCGTAGCGGTGCGCGAGCCGGCACTCCAGCCAGGCCAGGGCGCCGCACAGCAGGGGCGCGCCGCTGTGCGGCCCCTCCAGCCACTCCACCGCGTCGAACTGGGCGGCGCCGAGCGGCCTGCGCTTGTCCGCGAAGTGCTTCGCGGTGTCGCGCTGGTCGGCGCCCATGATGGACACCGCGAACCGCTCCGCGCCGTCGATGGCGCCGTGCATCACCGCCGACCTGGCCACGCAGCACAGCACCAGCGGCGGGTCCAGCGAGACGGACGTGAAGGCGTTGGCCGTCATGCCGTGCACGTGCTCGCCACCGACCGTCAGCACCGTCACCCCGGTCGCGAACAGGGACATGGCCTCCCGCAGCGAGGTCTGCTCCATGGTGGACGTCGACTGCCTCACGGTCATCCCCCCAGCCCGGCGCGCGCGAGCACCGGGGTCTCGGCGTAGGGCGCGAGCGCCCGGCGCAGGTCCTCGGGCACCCGGGCGGGCACGGTGTCGGTGTTCGGGCCGCGCATGCACGCGATCCGCTGGCGGCCCTTGGCGACCAGCACCTCCTGGCCGCCGGTGACCTTGACGTAGTCGAAGCTGAACTGGACCTGGGTCTGGGTCAGCTCCTCCAGCCGCATCCGCACCGACAGCTCGTCGAACGCGGTGATCTCGGCGACGAACTCGCACTCGACCTTGAGGGTGAACAGCTTGAGGTCGTCGCGGACCTCGTCCAGCACGGACGGCGCCTTCTCCTTGAGGAACATCTCGCGGCACCGGCCCTGCCAGCGCAGGTAGTTCACGTAGTACACGTTGCCGACGAGGTTGGTCTCCTCGAAGCCGACGGTGTGGCGGATCTCGTAGTAGCCCGGCACGTCAGTCCTCCTTCCCCACGAGCACCGCGAACACCACGGGCTCGGTCCGACCGTCCACGGCGGTCACCCAGGTGGCGACCCGCGCGTCGCCGGTCGACAGCACCGCCCAGCCGTCCGGGTGGACCCGGTCGACGGTCAGCGCCTGCGTGGTGGACCCGGTCTTGCGCAGGCACTCCAGCGCGCCCCACACCCTGGTCCCGGCCACGTCCGCGGACTCGCCCGCCTCGCCGGCGAGCAGGTCCCGCACGGCGAGCAGGTCCCGGCCTAGCAGCCCGGCCCAGTCGTCCGCGCCGCGCGGCACTGCGGTCTCCACGTCGACGGCGAGCGCGCCGCCGGCGGCCACCGCGGCGAACGTCAGGCCCGCGCCGTGCGAGGCCGACACCGAGGCGCCGTCGACCTCCGGCCTGCCGTCGGGCCGGTAGCGGACCTCGACCGGCCGGTCCAGCGCCCGGCTGAGCGCCAGCGCCGTCTGCGCGCGCCGCTCGGCCTCGACGCCGGTCGGGTCGGGTTCGACGACGACCGCGCGGCTGCCGCCCAGGACCCGCTCCAGGGAGCGCTCCAGGTAGGAGCCGAGCATGGTCGGCGTCCACGGCCCGGCGCCGTCGCGCTTGCGCACGGCCCGCAGCACCAGGCCCTCCCAGCGCTCGACGAGCCGGCCCTGCGGGTCGCGCACGTCGAGGTCGTAGGTGTAGCTGTCGCCGTCCTGCGAGCGCTCGCGGGCGTCCAGGACCACGTACTCGGCGAGCTGGTCGACGGGCGCGGCCAGGTACAGCCGCTCCACGCCCTCCGGCAGCAGCGTGGCGTCGGGGACGCAGCACTGGATGGCGTGCATCATCACGTCCCGCGTGCCGGGGTCGGCCAGCAGCCGGTCCTGCGGCAGGAACGGGGCGAACCAGGACGCGGTCGGCGCGGTGGCGACCTCGGCCACCGCGTGCCGGGCCGAGGCCCGCCGGTAGCCCTGGAGTCGCTGGAACCGCTTGCCCTGGAACAGCACCGAGCCGTACAGCTCGGTGACCGGGTCGACCGGCACGGGCGGCAGCGCGGCGGTCCCGTCGACGCGGTCGCCGGGGATCTCCGGCCGGGGGAACCGCAGGCGGGCCCGGAAGTGGTCGGCGGAGAAGCCGGTGTCCTCGGCGCGGATGACCACGTCCACGGTCTCCGCGTCGCGGGCCAGCGCCGCGAGCCGCACGGTCAGCGAACCGCCGGGGCGCACCACCACCGGCCGCAGGAACCGCACGTCCTCCAGCAGCGGTGGCGCGTCGTGCCCGGTGAGGGCGGCGGCGACCTGGGTCATGGCCTCCATGCCGATGACGGCCGGGAACAGCAGGTCGCCCTCCAGCAGGTGGTCGCCCAGGTACGGGTCGCTGCGGTCGGACAGCTCGGCCTCGGTGACCAGCTCCACGCCCGGGTAGTGCACCACCACGCGGTCGACGAACCGGGTCAGCGGCAGCTCGGCGCGCTCCTGCTCCAGCGTCGGCAGGCCGGCGGCGCGGCCGGACACGACGAGCACGGGGCCCGCGCCCGGGTCGGCCAGCACCTCGCGCAGCACGGCGATGCCCGCGTCCGTGGAGATCGGCGTGATGCCGTCGCGCATCAGCGCCTCCACCACGCCCAGCCGCTCGCCCATGCCCGCGCCGGACCAGACCGACCACTCCAGCGCCAGCACGCGTGCCGCGGGGTGCTCGCGCCCGAACCGGACGGTCAGCTCGGTCAGCCAGTCGTTGGCGGTGGAGTAGTGCGCCTCGCCGCGCAGCCCGGCGCGGCCGATGATGCTGCCGAAGGTGATCAGCAGCTTCACCCGGTCGGCGTCCACCGCGGACAGCACCGCCTCCAGGCCCGCGACCTTCGGCGCGAGGGTGGCCCGGAAGTCCTCCTCGGTCAGGCCGGTCTGCGCGC
>NZ_JBHWIE010000300.1:2176-8753 GCF_042732085.1 Actinosynnema sp. NPDC059797 | reverse complement strand
GCTCGTGGGCGCAGCGGTCGGCGGGGCCCACGGCGCCGTTCCAGGTCACCAGGAGCCGCTCGCGCTCGGCGGGGTCGAGCAGGTCGGCGGCGGTGATCGGGGTGTCCGGGTCGGCGGCGAACGCGGCCAGCAGCCGGGTCAGGCCCGCGGCGAAGCGCTCGGCGGTGGCCCGGTCGAACAGGTCCGTGGCGTACTTGACGGCGCCGGTGATCCCGTCGGCGGTCTCGGTCACGTCCACGGTGAGGTCGAACTTGGCCACGTCCAGGTCCACGACCCGGTGCTCGGCGTCGAGCCCGCCGAAGTCCGGCGCGGCCGGCGGCGTGTTCTGGAGCACGAGCATGACCTGGAACAGCGGGTGCCGGGACAGCGAGCGGGCCGGGTTCAGCTCCTCGACCAGCCGCTCGAACGGCAGGTCCTGGTGGTCGTAGGCGGCGAGGTCGGTCCTCCGCACGCGGTCCAGCAGCTCGCGGAAGGTGGGGTCGCCGGAGGTGTCGGTGCGCAGCACCAGGGTGTTGACGAAGAAGCCCACCAGGTCGTCCAGCGCCTCGTCGGAGCGGCCCGCGACCGGGGAGCCGACGGCGAGGTCCGTGCCCGCGCCCAGGCGGGTCAGCAGGGCGGCCAGGCCCGCGTGCAGCACCATGAACAGCGTGGACCCGGTGCTCCCGGCCAGCTCGCGCAGCGCCCGGTGCAGCCCGGCGTCCAGCACCAGCGGCACGGTGTCGCCGTGCGCGCCGCGCACCGCGGCCCGGGGCCGGTCGGCGGGCGGCGTGGACTCCTCGGGCAGGCCGGCCAGCGCCTCGCGCCAGTGGCGCACCCGCGCGTCCGCCCCGTCCGCCGTCCCGCGCTCCCACAGCGCGTAGTCGGCGTACTGGACGGGCAGCGGCGCCCAGTCGGGTTCCCGACCGCCGAGCCGGGCGCGGTAGGCGGTGGCGAGGTCGCGCAGCAGCGGCGCGGTGGACCAGCCGTCGCCGGCGATGTGGTGCAGCACCAGCAGCAGCACGTGGTCCCGTTCGGCGAGCCTCAGCAGGTGGGCGCGCAGCGGTGGTTCGCCGGCCAGCGCGAAGGGCGCCGAGGCCAGCTCGCGCACCACCGCGTCCAGCTCGTCGTCGGTGGTGTCGCCCTCGGTCCACGCCGGGGTGACGCCCTCCAGCACCCGCTGCGCGGGCTCACCGGCCACCACCGGGAACACCGTGCGCAGCGCCTCGTGCCGGGCCACCACGTCGGTCAGGGCGGCGCGGAGCGCCCCGGCGTCCAGGTCGCCGCGCAGCCGCACGGTGACCGGGATCGCGTAGGTGGCGCCGCCCTCGACCTGGTCCAGGAACCACAGCCGGGACTGCGCGAACGACAGCGGCAGCACCTCCGGCCGCGCCCCGGCGGTCAGCGGGGGCCGGGCGGCCGACGCCGCGCCGAGCGAGGCGGCCAGGGCGCGCGGCGTGCGGGCGGCGAACACGTCGGCGACGCGCAGCTCCACGCCCAGCGCGGCCCGCGCCCGGCTCACCAGGGTCGCGACCAGCAGCGAGTGGCCGCCCAGGTCCAGGAAGTCGTCCTCCGCGCCCACCGACGGCAGCCCGAGCACCCGCGCGAACAGCCCGCACAGCACCTCCTCCTGCGCGGTGCGCGGCGCGCTGTCCGAAGTGGACTTGACGGCCGGCGCGGGCAGCGCGGCGCGGTCGAGCTTGCCGGTGGCGGTCAGCGGCAGCGCGTCCAGCACGACCACCGCCGCCGGCACCAGGTGCTCGGGCAGCAGCGCGGCGACGTGCGCCCGCACCGCCGCGGGCTCCGCCTCGCCCACCACGTAGCCGACCAGGCGCCGGTCGCCGGGCCGGTCCTCGCGCACGACCACCGCCGCCTGCCGCACGCCCGGGTGCCCGGTCAGCGCGGCCTGCACCTCGGCGGGCTCGACGCGGAACCCGCGGATCTTGACCTGGTCGTCGGCGCGGCCCAGGAACTCCACCGCGCCGTCCTCGCGCACCCGGCCCAGGTCGCCCGTGCGGTACATGCGCCCGCCGGGCGTGTCGGGGTCGGCCACGAACCGCTCCGCGGTCAGCCCCGGCTGCCCCAGGTAGCCGTGGGCCAGGCCCACGCCGCTCATGTAGACCTCGCCCGCCTCGCCGTCCCGCGCCGGCCGCAGGTCCGGCCCCAGCACCGAGGCGCGCTTGCCCGCCAGGGGCAGGCCCACCGGGATCGGCCGGTCGGTGTCCGCCGGCCGGATGTCGTGGCACAGCGTGAAGATCATGTTCTCGACGGGGGAGTAGCCGTTGACCAGCCGCAGGTCGGGGTGCCGCGCCAGCAGCCGCGCCACGTGGCGGGTCGAGGCGGCCTCGCCGCCGGTCATCAGCACCCGCAGCCCGGCGAACGCCCCGGGGTGCTCGTCGACCAGGAAGTTCAGCAGGCTCGCGGACACGTGCGCGGTGGTCACGCCGTGCTCGGCGAGCAGGTCCGCGATGACCGCGGGGTCGGGGGCCTCACCCGGCTGGAGCACGCAGGTCGCGCCGTGCAGCAGGGGGCCGAACAGCTCCAGCGCGAACGCGTCCCACGACACGGGGGAGCACTGGAGCCACACCTCGTCGGCGGCGAACCGCGCGTAGTTCTGGCCGACCAGCGTGCCCACCAGGGCGCGGTGCGGCGCCAGGACGCCCTTGGGCTCGCCCGTGGAGCCGGAGGTGAACATGACGCACGCGACGTCCTCGGGGGAGACCGCGACCCCCGGCGCCGTCGCGGGCCGCGCGGCGACCTCGGCGGCGGCCGGGTCGGCGGTGGTCAGGCCGTCCGCGGGGACGCCGTCGTCCGCGCGGACCACCACTCGCACCCCGGCCCGCCCGCACACCGAGGCCAACCGCGCGGCGGGGAAGCGCGGGTCGAGCACGGTGTACGCGCCACCCGCCTTCAGCACCGCGAGCACCGCGACGACCAGCTCCACCCCGCGCGGCAGGCGCACGCCGACGACCTCGCCCGGCCGCACGCCGAGGTCGACCAGGTGGTGGGCGAGCCGGTTGGCCCGCGCGTCCAGCTCGGCGTAGCTCGTCCGGGACGCGCCGGACACCAGCGCGGTCGCGCCGGGCGTGCGCCCGGCCTGCCGGGCGAACAGCTCGTGCGCACCCGGGAGGGCCGCGCCGTTCGGGTGTGTCGTGGTCACCGCGATCAGCTCCCCAGTCGTCGCGTTCGTCGGTCGGGTCAGCCGCGCAGCGCGGCGAGGCTCGCCGGGCGCAGGTCGGTCCAGTGGGTCTCGACGTGCTCCAGGCAGGCGGCGCGGGAGTCCGGGCCGTGCACCCGCTCCCACCCCGCGGGCACGGCGATCGAAGCCGGCCACAGCGAGTGCTGCCGCTCCTCGTTCACCAGCACCAGGAACTCGGCGTCCTGGTCGTCGAAGGGGTTGGTCATCTCGGGGCTCCTCCGCTTGTGGGACAAGGGGTTCGCGTTCAGCGACACTGGAGAAGCTAGGCCCGGGGAGGAGGCGTTTCCGGCAGTGCGGGAGGCAGCTCGGCGGCAGGTTCACACCCGCGCCCCCGGCCGCGCCGGTCGTGCGCCGCGCCCGCCGGACCGCGCTCCCGTGACCTCCGGGGCGCGGTCGGGCGGCGAGCGGGTCAGGCGTGGTCGGGGAGCGCGCGGGCGACGTCGTGCGGCGAGGGCATGGCGGCCACCTCGGCGGCCATCGCCCTGGCGGCGTCGAGCACGGCCCGGTCGGTCAGCAGGCGGCGGGCCTTGGCCGCGACCACCTCGGCGGTCAGGTCCGCGGGGAGCACCCGGTCGCCCAGCCCGGCCGCGGTCACCACGTCGGCGTTGCTGAACTGGTCGGCGCCCTGCGGCAGGACCAGTTGCGGCACGCCCGCGGCGAACGTGCCCAGGGTGCCGCCGGCGCCGCCGTGGTGCACCACGAGGTCCACGTGCTCCAGCAGCTCGGCCTGCGGCACCCACGGCCGCACGGCGACGTTGCCCGGCACCTCGCCCAGCGCCTCCACCGGGACGCTCGGGCCGGTGGACACCAGCACCCTCACCCCCAGCCCGGCCAGGCCCGCGACGGCGGTGCGCAGCACGGCCGCGTTGCCGAACGCCGTGCCCAGCGTCAGGTACACCAGCGGCTCCCGGTGCTCCCGCACCCACGGCGGCAGCTCGCCGGGCTCGGAGAAGGCCACCGGCCGCAGCGGGACGACCAGGGCCGGGGGGATGGAGAACCCGGGGTCCTGCACCGACGGCGGGCAGATGTCGAGGTAGGGGTTGCCCAGCGACATGGTGTCGCCGTCGGGCAGGTCGACGCCCAGGTCCGCGGCGACCCCCGCCAGGTGCGCGCGCAGGGCCTCGGGCGGTCCGGTGGGCCGCCACATCCGCCCGAACGAGTGGCACACCGCGGGCACCCCCGCGACCTTCGCCGCCAGCCCCGCGCCGGGGTTGCCGATCTCGTGCACGACCAGGTCGGGCTTGCGGTCGGCGATGATCGGCGCCAGGTCCGCGGCGTGGCTGCGCGGCAGGATCGAGCCGAACACCGCCGAGACCCGCTCGGGTCGGAAATCGGGCGCCTTCCGGTCCGCGGGGCTCGCCTTGGCCTGGACGAACGCCGCGAGCATGTCCATGCCGCCCTCGACGTGGTCGATGCCGTGCGCGGCCACCGCCCTCGTGATCGGGGCCTTGGTCACGAACGTGACGTCGTGGCCCACCTCGCGGGCGGCGACGGCGAGCGGCAGGAGGGGGTAGGCGTGCCCGTGTGAACCTAGGCTTGAGAAGAGGATTCGCACCGGGAAGAACGTAGTGAGTCCTCCCCTCGCGGAGGCCGCGTCGCGCCCCGTCCCTGCGGGCGGGCCGACGTCACTTCGGGGTGGCCGCGCCGGGTGGGGTCCCGGGCGGCGGTCGCGCACGTCCTCCGGTCGCCGCGGCCCTGCGACCGCGGGGACGGCGGCCGGTGCGGCTGCTCAGCTGAAATCCCGGCGCTGTTCAGCCCCTTCCTCGCCCCGACCCGTGCGCTCGCGGGCGATCCCTCCGTAGCGTCGGGCCGGTCCGTGATCCACTCCCCGATGCCTCAGGAGGGCAGCGTTGAGATCACGTCCCAGACCCGCCAAGGCGGCGCTCGTCACCGGAACCCTCGTCGTCGCCACCGCGACCGCGCTCACCCCGACCGCCTCCGCCGCCCCGACCGGTGACGTCCTCACCGTCGCCGGGGCCGAGGCCGTCCCCGACAGCTACGTCGTCGTGCTCGACGAGGGCGTCGCCGCCTCGTCGGTGGTCGACGCGCACGGCGGCCGGATCCGCGACGTGTGGAGCCACGCCCTGAACGGCTTCGCCGTCACCGCGACGCCGCGGCAGGCCGCGAGGATCGCGGGAGACCCCCGCGTCGCGTTCGTGCAGCAGGACGTCGAGGTCACCGCGAGCGCCACGCAGAGCCCCACGCCCTCCTGGGGCCTGGACCGGGTCGACCAGCGGAACCTGCCGCTGGACAACTCCTACACCTACCCCGGCACCGCGCAGGGCGTCACCGCGTACATCATCGACACGGGCATCCGGACCACGCACGCCGACTTCGGCGGCCGGGCCGTTTGGGGCGCCAACACCAGCGGCGACGGCAACGACTCCGACTGCAACGGCCACGGCACGCACGTCGCGGGCACCGTCGGCGGCGCGGCCCACGGCGTGGCCAAGGGCGTCCGGCTGGTGGCGGTCAAGGTGCTCAACTGCGCCGGCTCCGGCACCACGGCCGGTGTCATCGCGGGCGTCGACTGGGTGACCGCCAACCGCTCCGGTCCGGCGGTGGCGAACATGAGCCTCGGCGGCGGCGCGCAGGCCGCGCTGGACGCCGCGGTCGCCAACTCCATCGCCTCGGGCATCACCTACGCGGTGGCCTCGGGCAACTCCAACGCCGACGCGTGCGGCTTCTCCCCGGCCCGCGTCCCGACGGCGCTCACCGTGAACGCCTCGGACCGCAACGACGCCCGGGCGAGCTTCTCCAACTGGGGCACCTGCACCGACCTGTACGCCCCCGGCGTCGGCATCACCAGCGCCTGGTCGACCGGCGACACCGCCACCAACACGATCAGCGGCACGTCGATGGCCGCACCGCACGTGGCCGGCGCGGCGGCCCTGCACCTGTCGGCGAACCCGGGCGCCACCCCGGCCCAGGTCGGCGCGGCGCTCCTCGGCGCGGCCACGCCGAACGTCGTCCAGAACCCCGGGGCCGGTTCACCGAACCGCCTGCTGCACGTCGCCGACGGCGGCACCCAACCGCCCGCCAAGGCCACCCTCAACCGCTACCGCAGGGGCAACGACCACGCCAGCGGCACGTCCGCGCCCGCCGGCCACGCGCTGGAAGGCCCGATCGGCACGGTCGACACCGCACCCGGCCCCGGCACGCACCCGATCTACCAGTGCCTGGTCAACGGGTGGGACCACATGACCTCGTTGGCGGCCAACTGCGAGGGCACCACCGTGGTCGGCGTGATCGGCCACCTGCTGGACGCCCCGGCCTCCGGCGCCAACCACCCGATCCACCGCTGCCGGGTCGCCGGCACCGGCAACCACTTCGACTCGACCACCGCGAACTGCGAGGGCCAGGTCGTCGAGGGCGTCCTCGGCTACTCGACCTGACCCGGGA
>NZ_JBHWIE010000300.1:0-2166 GCF_042732085.1 Actinosynnema sp. NPDC059797 | reverse complement strand
GCTCTCGGGGGGCCCCGGGGGGGGGGGGGCGCCCGGGCAACCCCCCGCGCCCGGGGCCCGGGGGGGGGGGGGTGCGCCCGGCCGCCGCGCCGCGCGGCTCGAAGATCCACGACTGAACGGCGCCGTGGGGGGTAGTCCCAGGTCATGCGCGCACTCACCACCGCCCACGGGACCGCGAGGCCCTCGCCGCCGGCCGCAGAGGTCGTGATCGACCCGGACGGGAGGTGCTGACCGGTGCCCTCCAGGATCGAGGACTACGCGCTGCTGGGCGACCTGCACACCGCGGCCCTGGTGGGCACGGACGGCAGCGTGGACTGGCTGTGCCTGCCGGCCTTCGACTCGCCCGCCTGCTTCGCCGCGCTGCTGCACGACGTGGACGCGGGCCGCTGGCTGCTCGCCCCGGCGACCGGCGGTCGCGCGACCCGGCGCCGCTACCGGCGCGACAGCCTGGTGCTGGAGTCCGAGTGGGACACCCCGGACGGCACCGTCCGGGTGATCGACTGCATGCCGCCGCGCGGCGAGGCCGCCGACGTGGTGCGCGTGGTGGAGGGCGTGTCCGGCAGCGTGCCGATGCGGATGGACCTGCGGCTGCGCTTCGACTACGGCAGCGTCGTGCCGTGGGTGCGCCACCACGACGGCGCGCTGGCCGCGGTCGCCGGGCCCGACGCGGTGTGGCTGGAGGCGGGCGTGCCGGTGCACGGCCACGACCTGACGACCACCGCCGAGTTCGAGGTGCGCGCCGGGCAGCGCGTGCCGTTCGTGCTCACCCACACCGCCTCGCACCTGCCGCGCCCGCACGCCGTGGACGCCGAGCAGGCGATCTCCGACACCGAGGACTTCTGGGCGGGGTGGATCAGCCGCTGCACCTACGACGGGCCCTGGGCCGACGCGGTCCGCCGCGCCCTGGTCACGCTCAAGGCCCTGACCTACGCCCCGACCGGCGGCATCGTGGCCGCCGCGACGACGTCGCTGCCCGAGCAGTGGGGCGGCCCGCGCAACTGGGACTACCGCTACTGCTGGCTGCGCGACGCCACGTTCACCCTCCAGGCGCTGCTGGGCACCGGGTTCACGGCCGAGGCCCGCGCCTGGCGGGAGTGGCTGGTGCGCGCGGTGGCGGGCGACCCGGCGAAGCTCCAGATCATGTACGGGCTCGACGGCGGCCGCAGGCTGCCCGAGCAGACCCTGCCCTGGCTGTCCGGCTACGAGGGCGCGTCGCCCGTCCGGGTGGGCAACGCCGCCGCCGACCAGTTCCAGCTCGACGTGTGGGGAGAGGTCCTCGACGGCCTGCACCTGGCCCGCGAAGCGGGGCTGTCGACCACCGACACCGCCTGGGACCTCCAGCGGGCGCTGCTCGACCACCTGGAGGGCCACTGGGACGACCCGGACAACGGGCTGTGGGAGGTCCGCGGCCCGCGCAGGCACTTCGTGCACTCCAAGGTGATGGCGTGGGCCGGGCTGGACCGGGCCGTGCACACCGTGGCCAACCACGGCCTGCCCGGTCCGGCCGACCGGTGGCGCGCGGTGCGCGACCGCATCCACGCCGAGGTGTGCGAGAAGGGCTTCGACGCCGAGCGCGGCACGTTCACCCAGTTCTACGGCTCGCAGGGCCTGGACGCCTCCCTGCTGCTGATCCCGCGCGTGGGGTTCCTGCCGTGGGACGACCCCCGGGTCCGGGGCACGGTGGACGCGGTGCGCCGCGAGCTGTGCGAGGACGGTTTCGTGCTGCGCTACCGCACCGACGCCGACGGCGGCGTGGACGGCCTGCCCGGCGCCGAGGGCGCGTTCCTGGCGTGCACGTTCTGGCTCGCCGACGCCCTGCACGGCACCGGCCGCGCCCAGGAGGCCCGCGAGCTGTTCGAGCGGCTGCTCGACCTGCGCAACGACGTGGGCCTGCTCAGCGAGGAGTACGACACCGCCACCGGCCGCCACATGGGCAACACCCCGCAGGCGTTCAGCATGGAGGGCCTGGTCAACACCGCCCGCCAGCTCGGCGGCGCCTCCACCAGGACCTCGGCGGACCGGGCGGAGCAGGCGTTGTGACGGCGGCGGGCGCCCGGTCGGGGCGTCGCCGCTAGGGCCTGTCCTCAAAGCGGGTGCGGTTGATCTGCTTTGATCTTGGGTCGTGATCCGCAGGCACGAGTTGACCGATGAGCAGTGGCGGGCGAT
>NZ_JBHWIE010000299.1:0-8822 GCF_042732085.1 Actinosynnema sp. NPDC059797 | reverse complement strand
CCCACGATACTGTCCCGCGGTAGTTGCCATCGGCCCTGCCAGCCGTCGCGACGGCGGGTCCGGGCGACCGCCGAGACCAGTTCCACCGCGGTGCCCAGCCGGTCGGCGAGCACGGCGGCGACCCGCGCGGGGTCGGCGGTCAGGCGGCCGGTGCGGTCGCGCACCACCACATCGGACACCGCCCACAGCACACACTGCCCACCTGGTGCCTCCGCTGCGGGTGCCTGCGTCACGGGCGCCGTGCACGGTCGGGCCGCGACGGTGACCGCGCCGTACTCGCCGCGCCGCCGCGCTCCCCACCGGGCCGGGCCCGAGAGCAGTTCCCACGCATCGCCGGGCACCGACGCCAGCAGCGACTCGCGCACCAGCACCCGGCCGCGCAGCCGGGTCCCGGCTGGGATCGCCTCCACCTCGAACACCCCTGTCGCCGAAGTCGGCCGCTGGGTGTCCGGGTCGACCGCGTTGTGCATCACCCGCAGCAACGGCACCGTGGCGAGCGTGATCCGCCCGTCGACGACCGTGCCGGTGGTGTAGTAGCCCCGCACCTGCCTGCTTCCGGCGGGCGGACCACCCTCGTGTTCCCTGCCGGGGACCGCGGCGTCGGCGGCATAGGTGTCGGAGGGTTCGGTGCCGGAAGGTGTGGGTTCGGCGGGTGGAGCGGCGAGGTGGAAAAGGTGCTCGTCGTCGCGCGAGGCGTACAGCGACAGCGGCGCGGGCACTCCCCGCTGGCCGGCCACCTCCGGGAACGCGTTGCGCACGATCAGCGCCCGGTGCCAGATCCCGGTGTCGACCACCGCCTGTCCCCAGCGCTGCGCCAGCCACGGCACCAGCAGGCTTCCGGGCACATGATCCAGGCTGCGCACGATGTTGCCCGCAGCCTGGACCGGTACCCGCAACGGCCGGTTCACCGTCACCACCAACTCCGCCGCCATCCAGCCACCCGAGGGCCGCTGCACGACCGCCGCCCCGGCGCCGGTCTCCGCCGGGCACCGGGTCTGGGCGGGTTCGGGGGGACAGAACCCGGAGTCGGCCAGCCACCGCGCCCACACCGCCGGATCGTGCCCGCCGACGGTGATCGCGACCCGGCCCAGGCCTCGGCGGCGGTCCGCGCCGACCTGCGTGCACCACGCGGCGCCCGACACCAACAGCGCCGTCACCGCCGTGCGCGCGTCGGCGCTCTGCGGCATCGGTTCCAGGGTGAGCTGTGCGTGCAGGTCCAATCCCGCACGGGCCACCTGGACCATCCGCAGCGCCGCGTCCACCGCCCGTCCGGTGGCCTGGTCGATCGCCACACCCACCCGCCGCGTCACCAGACTGTCCGCGGCATCGGCGGCCAGCACCGCATCTCGGACCTCGCCGGCCAGACGGGCGGGTCCCAGGCCGAGCAGCGCCGGATGCAACCGGTCACCGTCGCGGCCGCCCGGCAGGTCCGGCGCGGTGCCGAACACCCGGGTGTGCCAGCGCTGCCACACCCCGTCGGGGGCGCCATCGTCCAGCGCGAGGGCCACCACCCAGCACGCCTCGCGCAGCACCCCGGTCAACGACGTGCCCGGCAGATACGGCAACCCGTCGCCGTCGCGGCGCACCACCGCGTCCAGATCACCCGGCACACCCCGCCCGGTGCCCACCCGCCAGTCCGACAGCGTGCGCACCAGCACCGGCTCGACCGCGGCCAGCGCGGCGGGCGCGACCTTCACGCGGACACCCCCGTCACCGCGAACTCCGCCAGCTCCAGCAGATCCAGCACCGGAGCCGGTCCCGGTTGCGACAACGCCGCCACCAACGCGCGGTCCCGCGACGTGGCGGCGCGCCGCCGCCACTGCTCCACCCGGCGCGCCGCCCGCACCGGGTCGGTGCGCAACTCCCCGCGCAGCGCGTGCAGCTGGCTGCGCGTCACCACCCGACCCTCACCGCCACCGTTCGGTGCCTCCCGCACCAGTTCGGCGTGCTCGGTCAACCACCGCCAGTCCCGCCCGGGCGGGACCGGCGCTCCTCCGGTAGCGGGCAGCAGGAACGGCCGTCGGGTGGCCGACGCCCACCCCCGCCCGTCCCACACCTCGTAGCCGGCGCGGATCGCCGCCAGGTCAGCCACGGAGCTGTCCAGCAGCACGTGTACGTCCAATCCGTGACACCCCGGATGCACGGCCGCCACCCGCTTCGCGCCGCGGCACAACTCGTCGGCCAATTCGTAGGCCATGGAGAACGGGAAAAGCGGCTTCACCACCGCCACCCCCGCCGACACCGTCAACCCACCCATCCGCGAGCCACCCGACCCTGACATGCCTGAATCCGACATGTCCGAGCCCGGGACGTGCGAGGTCGGGCCGTCCGGCAGTGCGGCGGCGGACACCGCGGAAATCAGCGGGTCACCCGCCGACCGCGTCCCGAACGCGGCCAGGTAGTGCTGGGCGAACGCGGCCGCATACCGCCCGTCGACCAACACGGTCAGGTCGTCCCCGCCGACCACCAACGGCACCACCGGCAGATCCCGCCTGCGCCCCACCAGACCCGCCACCACCGCGACCGCCTCGCCGAACGCCTCGTCCGCGCACCGCTGCACCGCCGCGCTCAACGCCCCCAACGACCGGTCCCCCGCGAAGCCGCCCAACGCCGCCAACGCTTCCGGCGCCCGCTGGAACACCCGCCCCAACCGATTGGCGTCCGCGTGCACCACCCCTACCCACTCCACACTCTCGAGCAGGTCACCGGTGTCCACCAACCCCAATCCCACGCCCGCCGCAGTGGACTCCAACACCCGTGCCATCCGCGTGTGCGCCGCCCACCGCGCCCGCCGTTTCGCCACCACCGACACCGACAACGGCACCGGCCGCTCCCCGGCCGGGAACCGTCCGTCCGCGCCGCGCACCCCGTCGGAGAACCAGCCCGCCGCGGGCAGGTCCGTCGACGTGCACGCCGCCACCACCGGCAGGCGCGGCCACCGAGCCCCCACACCCGGACAGCGGTCCACGTGCCTATGCCACAGCCGGCGCACCGCCACGAGCTCCGCCGCCGTCGGCTCGTCCCCTGCGATCGGCATGTGCACCCCGACCACCGACAACCCGGGCGCCTCACGCGCCGCGAACCCCGACACCGCGCGCACCAGCTCCCGCGCCTGCTCCTCGGAGTCCACCACCACCAGCGCCGATCCCGACGAGGACGACACCACCCGCCCATCGCCCAGATGCCGGCGCACCACCGACGTGGTCGCCTCCGAGATCAGGTACGACGCGCCCACCGCCTCCCGTAATCGGTTGCCCGCGAACACGTACGCCTGATTCCCGGCCGTCGCCACCAGCACCAGCCGCACACAACCCCCCGAGATCGACACCGTCACCGGACGAATCGTCCGGATGCCCTGACCGGTTACACCACCACCCGATCGGAAAGTGACTTACCCTCGCAAAGTTTTTTGTCCCGACATGCGCACAGCCGACTCGGCACGGCTGCGATGGCTCCAGACCTTCCCGCACCACCGCCGCCCAGGCCGTGTCGATCGCGGGAGAACCTGCGACGACCGGGACCGCGCTCCCGGCCACACCGATCGGCGTGGCAGGCTCCGACACAGGACGGATGCATGCGCTCGGCTTCCCGTCCGGCGCCGAGCGCAGGCCGGCACCCCGGGTGGCCGGCATGCCGGCCACCCGGATCGATTATCTTCCGGTGGATCGTGAAATATGTTGTGTCATGTGCACCCGGCGGAGTCGGGCGGGAAACAAGAGCGGATCATATGATTGTGCTCAAAGAAATCGAGTCCCGCGTGCACGCCAACGGAGGCCTGGCCGTTTGTACCCTGGGCGAACTCAGAGACCTGGCGGACAAGGACAAACTCGGCGTCTATGTGCTGCGTACCGCGGCGAAGAAGCTCGACGGAGTCGGACTCGCGTTCTACCCCGCGCCGACCGAACCGTTCCGTCAGCACCACGAGGTACGCGTGTACCGCAGAGACAGTCCGTTGGGTGCATTGGTCCAGGCCGTGACCGAGCCCACCGAGCGAGGCGACGAACTGCTCCGCGCCACCGCCAAGAACCACTACGCCACTGTCATCGACAAGATCAGGGAACTGGTCAGGCCACAGCAGCCTCTCGCGTAGCGTCCGCGAACGGCATGCGGGTCTCCGCATGATGCCCCTGGTGTCCGTCTCGGGACGGATGCGCTACCACCCGATGCACAAGACCTGGTACCGCAGGGCGCCGAGTGCCAATCGGTAGCGCGGATTTCCGGGCGTACTGCATGGTAGGGCAGTTCGGTGCGGTATCCGGTACTGCGGCACCAGGAGGCCCGATTGTGGCCGGGCGCGGGCGGAGCCACAACGTTCATGGGTGGGGTCGCTGCGGTGAAGGGATTCGTGGTGGTCGACCGGGACCGGTGTAAGGGCTTCACCTGGACGGCTGTTGGTCGACCTGGCGCGCACAGTGGTGCGAGAGCACCTGCTGTGCCGCCTGCACGTCGTCCGACTGAGCCGCAACTGGGCCTGGAACCTCGAAGCCAGCCGGTGTCCGCCACCGAGGCCCATCGGCGCGGACAAGTGGGTGGGCTACGTAGCGGGTGGAGTGCCATGGTCCCATCCGGGCAGTCTGCACGACCCCGAGAGCATGCCCCGACTCGTGGACCCCAACGGCCCTATGCGCGTCTACCGGCTGCGGCATCGAGGGCTGCACCCGGCGCCCCAGCTCCGAGGGGCAGCGCTCGGGGCGCTGCGCCCCACGGGTGACCCCACATCCACCGAATCCGTGCGGTCGAGCACACTGAAACCCACTGCGACATCCGTCCTGGGATGGAGTGCGATCCATCGGTCGGGTGAAGTCGGTCGACACCGACCGGTGCGGTAGCACCATAGTGCGACGCTGGGCCTTTCAGCCGATGAGGTTGCGAGAGGTGGCCTTCAGTGACCGCATCCGAACCACGGCAGGCCGAGGACGCCACTCCGGGCATCCACGACTACGAGCCCGTCGGCGTCGTCAACTCCGTCTCGGGCAGCGCGGGCACGGTCGTACAAGCCGGCACCGTGCACCTGCACGCCGTACCGACGCTGCCTGCACCGGTGGTGCCACGACAACTGCCCGCCGCGCCGGGCCTGTTCGCCGGACGGGTCGAGGCACTTCACACGCTTGACCGCGCACTGATCGTCACCCCGCCACACAGGCCGGGCATGGCCAGGCGAGAGTCGGCTTGCGGTGACCTGTCCGCCGCCGCACCGGCTGTGGGTGCGACGGTGCTGGTCTCGGCGATCGGTGGTACCGGCGGCGTCGGCAAGACCTGGCTCGCCTTGACTTGGGCACACCGCAACCTTGATCGCTTCCCCGACGGACAACTGTTCGTCGACCTGCACGGCTTCAGCCCCGCGGGCGAGCCGGTGGAGCCGGCGGTGGCGGTGCGCGGGTTCCTCGACGCCTTCGGCGTGGACTCCGGCAGGATTCCGACCGACCTGGGCGCGCAGGCCGCTCTCTACCGGAGCCTGGTCGCCGGGCGGCGGATGCTGATCGTGCTGGACAACGCCGCCACCAGCGAGCAGATCGTGCCTCTGCTGCCCGGCAGCCCGACCTGCACCGTCCTGGTCACCAGCCGCCACAGGCTCGCCTCGCTGATCGACCGGTACGGCGCGCGGCACCTGCCTCTCGATGTCCTGGATCGCGGTGAGGCCCGAGCCCTGTTGACCGACCGCCTGGGCGCCGACCGCGTCGCCGTCGCCCCTGATGTCGTGGACGAGTTGATCGGGCTGTGCGGGGGCCACCCGTTGGCATTGGCGATCACCGCCCGCACCGCGGACGCCCGCAGCGGCACCCCGCTGACCGAGGTCGCCACAGAATTGCGTGAACTCGGGTTGGAGATGCTCGACCACGACACCGACCCCGCCGCCAGCCTGCCCACCGTGCTCTCCTGGTCCCTGCGCCGGCTCACCGACACCCAGCGCACCGTGTTCGCCCTGCTCGGCATCGCCCCCGGCGTCGACACCACCCCGCACGCCGCCGCCGTGCTCACCGGCCTGCCCCCGGCCCGCGCCCGCCGGGTCCTGTCCGCGTTGGAGGACGCCTCCCTGGTGGAACGGCGGCTGGGCGGTCGGTACGCGATGCATGACCTGGTCCGCCACTACGCCGCCGTCACCGCCCGCGCCGGCCTATGCGACAGCGTGAGGGAAGCGGCTCTGACACGAGTGGTCGACTTTCACGCACACACCGCTTCTGCCGCCGACCGACTGCTGAACCCCCACCGCCAACTCCTGCGACCCGACCCGCCCGCATCCGGCGTCCACCCACACCCGCTGTCCGACGCCACGGCCGCGATGACCTGGCTGGAAGCCGAGCACGCCACTCTGCTGGCCACCCAACGCGCCGCCGGCGTCCTCGGTCGTCACCACGTCGTATGGCATCTGGCCTGGGCGCTGAACACCTTCCACCTCCGGCGGGGCCACCGACGCGACGCGCTCACCGCGTGGCGGCCGCGCTGGACGCCGCCATCCACCTGCCCGATCCCGCCACCCATATCCGCACCCACCGAAACCTCGGCAACGCCTACTCCCGGCTGGACCTGTACGAGGAAGCCGTCGGGCACCTAGATCAAGCCCTCCACCTGGCTGTTCAGCACCGTGAGGTCACCGAACAGGCACACACCCACCAAGTACTCGCGCTCGTCTGGAAACGACGCGGAGACGATCGACATGCCTTGGGCCATGCCCGACACGCCCTCGATCTGCACCGCACCTTCGACCGACCAGTGTGGAAAGCCGACGCCCTCAACGTGGTCGGCTGGTGCGCCGCGCGCTTGGGTGACTTCGACACCGCCCGCGAGCACTGCCACGCCGCCCTCGCCCTCAACCGACATCACCACAACCCCAACGGTGAGGCGGCTGCCCTGGACAGCCTAGGGTTCATCGCGGAACGTCTCGGCGACCACGAGCAAGCCGTTGGTCACTACTACGAGGCCCTTGTCCTGCGCCGCACCCTCGGCTACTCCTACCAGGTCGCCGAAACCCTCGACAATCTCGGCCGTACCCATGCTGTCCTCGGACGACACGATCAGGCTTGTGCGGCGTGGCTGGAAGCACTGGAACTGTATCGGGAACTAGGCCGCACCATCGACGCTGAACGCGTCCAGCGGAAACTCGATGATGTGGACACCTTCACCGCCACCGGCCCGAACGGTGCCTGAACGCCGACCTCGACCAGGCGATCGTCGCTGCAGCGCCAGGCCGAGGCGGCGATATCCACCGGGATAGCCAGGCCGCTGGAATCGACGACGATAATGGAGCGCGGCGCCGAGAGCGGGACCGCCTGGCGATGGCCGACGTGGTCAGTCGGTCGGGTGAATGGACCAGGATGACGCGGCGGGTGCAGGCCTGCATGTTTCCGGCGTCGTGAAGGTGGCTGAACTCCTGGTCGACGTCGCAGGATTCGATCCCCACGAGGGAGGTGGTGGATCGGTGTATCCGGTCCGTGTCGGCGGCCACACCGTCGTCGGGCAACCGGTCGACCCTGGTGTTGGCTGCCGGTCGTACTGGACGACGCCATCACCGAACAGGTCGACCCTCCGCTACTGCCCGGTTCGCCGACCTGCATCGTGTTGATCACCGACCGGCACGGTGCTCACCACCTTCCCCGAGGCCCCACATGGGTCAGGAGATCCGGCTCCCGAGGGTTGTACCGGCTGGCAGTGCCGTCACCTCACCGGAAAGTCCTGCGGTCCCGTGGTAGGTGACGCGGTGTCAGCTGCGCTCAGGAAGCAACTCTGCCAGTACCGCTTGCACGATCGGTGATCCGTGCCAGCAAGAGTACGCGCGTCCGTCGGGAAGATGTTCCAGGCCGTGCCGTCGGTAGAGAGCGTGCGCGCGGGACGTTGCCGTGTGCTCGTTTTCGGGGTCGATCAGTCCGAGGCGGCGAGCGGTCGCCAGGTGCAGTTCGACTCCTCCCAGTGAAGCGAAGTGCAGGTACAGGTCCCCTTCGACCGCGCCCTTGATCACGGCCACGGTGAACACGTCGGCGAACCGGTCCCGCAGGTCGTCCTCATCCCCCATCGGTGTCCTCATGGTCAAGATCGAGGCCCACCATCGGCAGCCAGCTCGTGGAACCGATGCGGCTGCGGCTGCGGCTCCCTCGCAAGGCCGCGGCCGAGCGCGCGCTGGAGCTGCTGCGGCAGGTCGAGATCACCGACCCGCGACGGGTCTTCGACGCCTACCCGCACCAGATCTCCGGCGGCATGGCGCAGCGGGTGCTCATCGCCGGCGCGATGAGCTGCGACCCGAGGCTGCTGATCGCCGACGAGCCGACCACCGCGCTCGACGTCACCGTGCAGGCCGAGGTGCTCGAACTGCTGCGCCGCCTGCAAGCCGAGCGCGGCCTGGGCGTGCTGCTGGTGACGCACAACCTCGGCGTCGTCGCGGACCTCTGCGACCGCGTCGCGGTCATGAACGCGGGTCGCATCGTGGAAACCGGCGTCACCCGGCAGGTCCTCGCGAACCCGCGGCACCCGTACACCCGAACCCTGATCGACGCCGTGCTCGACGACGTCCCCGCCAGGCCCGCGTGGGTCGCGCCCCGAGCCGATGGCACGGAGGTCCCGGCATGAGCAACGTGTCACCCGAGCCGTCGACCACCGCGCCGCCCCCACCCGGACCGCGGGTCCTGGACGTCCGCGACCTGCGGGTGTCCTTCCCCGGGAGGGGGTGGCGCGCGCCGCGCGTGGACGTCCTGCACGGCGTGTCGCTCGACATCCGCCCCGGCGAGACCGTGGGCCTGGTCGGCGAGTCCGGGTCCGGCAAGACGACGATCGGACGGGCCGTCCTCGGCCTCACCCCCGTGCAGGGCGGGGAGGTCGAGTTCCTCGGTGAG